>JAGQQS010000188.1 GCA_020426105.1 Planctomycetaceae bacterium | reverse complement strand
TTGGTGCGTACCCATCGAATCGCAGACTTTCCATCCTTGACGCACTCAAAAGGCGTCGTCTTGTGTCGCGAGGATACTCGATAGTCAGCGACAATACCCACCATTCCACGCGAAGCCAGATAACGGCAATGCGGCGCAAACTGAGCGACATCGCCGCCAGCCCAGCCGCCACCAAAGAAGAACACCGCGGCCGCGCGTCGGTCCGTGACCTTGTGTCCCGGCGGTTCAAAGATGTGAATGTCGAGTTCGACATTGCCGATTGTTTTGTAAGTCTCGCGTCTGGCGTCTGCAAACTTCTTCGCTGGTAGTTCCTGTGCGACAGCGAACTGCGTCGAAACGACGAGAGTAACCAGGGTCAATATGCGGATCATCAGTGATGCATTCTGAAAACTGTTAACGCGTGTCGTCACATCGTTGTTGTAGATCATGGAATGATCGCAAAGACGAATAACGTGTAGAGCTTCATCTTATACCGCGGTATCTCTTTAATCACCGGGATGCTTTGAAGGAAGGTAATTCAGAATACCAATCCGTGAGATGCTTCGACAGTCGCGCAACGACTTCGGGATAATTCGTGCGAACATTGGTTTGCTCTGTCGGTGCTTGACTGAAGTCGTAGAGCTGCAATTCAGTACCATCTTCATTTACAAGCAGCTTCCAGCGCCCGTCACGGATCGCGAGATTGGGACTACGAAGTTGCGCAGCCTTTTCTCCATTCGGGCGGAGAAACCTGACATCCTGTCGTCCGTACTCCCAGACGATCGGCTGCGGTCGCTCGGCCATCGGAGTTCCCATAAAGGCAGTGCTCATGTCGATGCCGTCAGGGTTGATTCCATTCAAAGGAATTCCGGCAAGGGAACAGAACGTCGGAAAGAAATCCATGCAGGTCAGGAACGAATGAATCTGGTGGCGACCCGGATACTGCCCTGTTGTTACCGCGACTCTTGACGGCGAACAGATCGGGGAATTGGTGTAGAATTGAGTGAATCGCATCCCCTGCCTGGCCAGGCGATCAATATTCGGCGTCTCTATGTCCGGATTTCCGAAACAACTGAGATTACCGTATCCCATATCATCGACAAAGATCAGTACGATATTAGGCTGCTTTGTTGTCGTTGTGATCACTGCCTGTGCTGGTCTGGCTGAAGGCAGCGAAAGCGTGACTGCTGCCAGCGTTGTCGCAAGAATGCATGGAAAGAGTGGCATAGAATGTTGCTGTTCTTTGATTCTGAATAATTATTTTACGGGGGGCGTGAGTGCTTCCAGAAGTATGGTCTCACCCCTGCCGATGACGCGTAAATTCCGATACTCTGACTTCGATTTAATCCCAATCAGGGCGATCTGATCGGCTCGCAAGTCACTATCGAGATCCAACGTACCCATCTGCTTGCCATCAACCGAAGCCGTGATCTTTTTCTCGTTGATGTCCACCCTGATGTGATGCCATTCCGTGCCATTGATCATGCCCGCGAATGCGGATTTCGCACTTTCGGCTGCTAATTTAATAATATGCGGGGTATTTCCGTCTTCGCCCAGGGTGAATGAAATGCGTTCCTCAGAGGATTGCCGCACGAGTGCAACGCCGAATCCACCGGTCGGGTCAATCAGGCGAGCATCGACTTCAACCACCGACACTTCACCGGAAAGTTTGGGCGACACAACTTCGGACACGAATTTATTGGAGTTTTGTCGCAACATTTGTCGTTTGATCAGATTCCAATGGCCCTTCTGGATGGTCCACCCTGGTAACGCTTCCAGCGGGTGCGGGGGACGATCAAAATGGCCTGGCGACCGCCCGTTAAGTTTCATGTCGGACTTATGATCTTCGAGGAGTTTCCTAAGCCGCGCGGTGACATCCGGGAATTGATCTGCGACGTCGGTAGATTCGGAGATGTCAGCTTCCAGATCGAAGAGTTGATGATGCTGGGCAACGAATTTCCACTTGCCCGACCGAACCGCGGCGGTCCGGTAAAAGTATGTCTCATGCGGTGTCTTTGCCTCGCTCGGGCCCTCCAGCAGCGGAACAATGCTCTTTCCGTCAATCGTGTGTTGCGTCGGAATTAACGCGCCAGAAAACTCGGCGATCGTCGGCAGCAGGTCGATCGAAGCGGTGATCTCGTTGCATACCTGGCCTGCAGGTATTCGCCCCGGCCACCGCATCACACATGGCACTCGAAAGCCGCCTTCCCAATTGCTGAACTTGGCGCCTCGCAAAGGATCAGCTGAACCACCTGCTTTTCGGTTCCGATCGCCTTTGACGCGATGCTTGTCATCATCCTTAAAATCCCAGGGGCCATTATCGGAGGTGTAGACAATCAATGTGTTGTCATCAATTTTCAAATCCTTGAGAGTCTTCAGGATTTCACCGACGGACCAGTCGATTTCTTCAATCGCGTCTCCGTACAAACCTGCATCGCTTTTGCCGAGAAAGGCTTCCGAAACGTACAGCGGAATATGTGGCATTGTATGCGGCAGATAGACGAAGAAAGGTTCCTGCGCATGAGCCGTAATGAAACGCGTTGCTTCGTCCGTGTATCGTCGAGTCAGCAGTGATTGATCGGCTGGCCATTCAATGACCTCCTTGTTGCGCATCAGTGGTGGTGATTTCCCGACGTTGTCGCGAAAATCTTCGATTGTGCGACCTTCCCGCAGCACGATGTTATCGGCCAGTCGCATCGAGGGATCGACTCCCATGTCGTTGCTGTACGGGATCCCGAAATATTCGTCAAACCCGTGTTCTGTTGGCAGAAACGCCTGGTGGTGTCCCAGATGCCATTTTCCGAAACAGGCTGTCGCATAACCACGCTGGCGCAACATCTCGGCAGTCGTTGTTTCGTCAGCATTGATTCCGACGTCGGAATTGGGGAACAGGACACCGAGATTTCCGACACGTTCCGGGTAGCATCCGGTCAACAATGCCATGCGCGACGGCGTGCAGACGGATGCGCCGGAATAGAAACTCGTCAATCGCATGCCTTCGGCGGCCATGCGATCAATATTAGGCGTCCGGATATTCGGCGACCCAAAGCAACTGAGATCGTTGTAGCCCTGATCATCGGTGAAAATGATGATGACATTGGGACGATCGGCAGCCGTGCACGATGCGATCAATGCGGAGCAGAAAATTAACAGCCCTAACGCGCAGAATCGCATGCATGGAACCTTTAAGTTTGGAATCTTTTAATGTGAACGCTTGAAGCTTTGTTTCCGCAGCCTGATCAGTCTTTTCCGGTGTCACGGCTTGTTCTTATTCAAGTAACCCGACGCGTCAGCGGGGACCACGATATTGGCTCCGCAGGCCCTTCCTTGCTGACGCTGCGGGTAACCATTGGAGGAAGGGCTCAACTTCAGAACTGTCAGGCGTCTACCGTCAGGAAATGCGTTTTGCACCGATTTTCCACACATGGAACGGTGTTCTCCGCATTTTCTGCGTGGATTGCTGCGTTTCGCCACATTCCAATGACTGAGTCCTCGCGTATATTTCAACTCCGTCGCACGCTTGAATCATGCCGTTTTGGATCGACTTCGAGCATCGGCGGAATCAAAATCCGTGCAATTCGCCGGCGACTGGACCGAGACCAGGAAATTCACAGGTTGGAATTTATTGAGTCAGATTCGTCGTGTCTTGATGGAAACTGAAAACCGGGTTGAATCGTGCTTCGAATTCTGCTTTTCCTGATCGCCACACTGACTGCTGCCACACTTGCTGTGGCCGACGAAGACGACTTTAGTGCTGAGGATCTTGAATTCTTTGAGGCCAAAGTTCGTCCGTTGCTGGTGACACATTGCTACGACTGCCACAGCACCGATGCCAAAACACTTCGTGCAGGTCTGTATGTGGACAGCAGGGACGGTATGCTTAAAGGCGGCGACACCGGACCAGCGGCCATTGTGGGCAAGCCGCACGAAAGCCTTCTGATTGAAGCGGTGAAGTACAAGTCGTACGAAATGCCACCGGACAAAAAGCTTCCCGATGACGAAGTCGATATCCTGGTGAAGTGGGTCGAAAAAGGTCTCCCGTGGCCGAAAATGACGACCTCACCCGGACACTTTGTTGCCGAGCAGAACATCGACTGGGCCAAAGCCCAAAAATCTCACTGGGCATGGCAACCGGTGCTGCGGCCTGAAGTGCCGGCTGCCGACGACGAGCACCAACATCCGATCGATGCGTTCATTTCGGCACGGCGACACGCTGCCGGAATTCAGACCGTCCCACCTGCAGACGGGGCGATTCTGGCGCGACGAATTTATCTGGATCTCATCGGAGTGCCTCCCACACCGCAGCAGGTTTCCGATTTCACAACTGCAGTCACTGCCGATGGTGACAAGGCGATCACGGATCTTGTGGATGAATTGCTGGCATCGAAGCTATACGGTCAGCGATGGGGACGGCACTGGCTGGATGTCGCTCGGTACAGCGACGGCTTTGGTGGATTTCTTGATAGTTCGGGTCTTGAAGATGCATGGCGGTATCGCGACTGGGTGGTGAATGCTTTCAACCAGGACCTGCCGTTCAATCGGTTTCTGGAACTGCAGATCGCGGGAGATCTGGTGGGCGACAGGCATGATGCCGTCGCTACGGGCTTTTTTGCGCTCGGGCCATTCTATCGTTCGGACGGGGGTGATCCGGACAGCGTCGCTCTGGCAAAAGGCGACACGCTGGATGATCGAGTCGACACGCTGACTCGTGGTCTGCTGGGTGTCACAGGTTCGTGTGCTCGGTGTCACGATCACAAGTTCGACCCGATTCCGCAGAAGGATTATTACTCTTTGGCAGGTATCTTTAACAACACCGAGGTACATAGTCTGCCCTTGTCGCCCGATGAAGTCATCGAACGATTCAGCAAGCACAACGCGGCAGTGGCTGAGCTCACAAAAAAGATCAAGCAGCTCAGGAAGCAGGATGATTCGGGTCAAAAAGCTGAACTGCAGCAACAGTTGGAAGTACTCAAAAAGAATGCTCCTCCCGGAATCGATCAGGCTCACACACTGCGTGATACCGGCAGTGGCGACATGAAAGTTGCCATTCGAGGAAATCTTCGCAAGGAAGGTGACGTTGTCCCGCGTCGTTTTCTGCGAGTGGTCGCGGGACCGGAACCGACATCCTTCACCGATGGCAGCGGTCGTAAAGAACTGGCCGCCGCGATCGTGGATCCCCGGAATCCGCTTACCGTGCGAGTCTTCATCAATCGCGTCTGGTTGCATCACTTTGGTGAAGGAATTGTCAGCACGCCGGGCAACTTCGGGGTACTCGGAGAACGCCCCAGTCATCCGGAACTGCTCGACTGGCTCGCCTCTGAATTCGTCGCCAAAGGCTGGTCGATCAAACAACTGCACAGGTTGATTATGACGTCAAAGACGTATCAGCTCAGCAGTCAGTTCGTCGAAGAGTCATTCGTCGCCGATGGCGATAATCGTCTGCTGTGGCGGATGACTCCTCGCCGGATGGACGTGGAAGCGTGGCGAGATTCCCTGCTGTCTGTCACTGGCGAACTGGACACCACAGCCAACGGTCCGCCAACCGACAATATCACGGCCAGTAATCGTCGAACGCTGTACGCTCGAGTCAGCCGCAATGGCGACGTCTTTCCCTCCGACGAATTCCTGCGACGATTCGACTTCCCCGCCATGCGAGCCACCGTATCGAAACGAGCGCGCAGCGTAGTGCCTCAGCAGTTTCTGTTCCTGATGAACAGCCCATTCATGCTGGATCGAGCCAAAGCGCTGGTTACACGTCTGGAAGGAATGGGCGAAAGTGATGAGCAACGTATTCACCTCGCTTATCAATTGCTGTTCAGCCGATCGCCGTCTGACGAGGAAGTGAATATCGGGATGGAGTTTCTGGCAGTGACGCCGGATTCATGCACATCAACACCACTGGAAATTACTCAATGGCAGCAGTACGCTCAGACGCTGCTGAGTTCCAACGAGTTTATGTTTGTGAGGTAGATTGTTAATGGCATTTGTTTAGCAGCACGCCGAAGGCGTCGGTCGATTTTCCCGACGCTGACGCCTTCGGCTTGCCGTTAAACGAATCATACCAATGACAGCCAGGGTTCCCTCAATGATGAGAGATTCAGATATGACATCCATGGGCCGACAAACACCTTTCAGCCGCAGAGACGCTCTGCACCAGATGGGAGCGGGCTTCGGCAGCGTCAGCCTGGCACCACTGCTGGCTCGGTCGGAGTCGGCGATGGCCGCCAATGCAGCGATGACTTCGCCGCTGGCACCGAAGCAGGTTCACTTTCCGACGAAAGCTAAATCCGTCATTCAGCTGTTCATGCCGGGAGGGCCGTCTCAGGTAGACACCTTTGATTACAAACCGGAACTTGTGAAGTACGC
>JAGQQS010000187.1 GCA_020426105.1 Planctomycetaceae bacterium | reverse complement strand
TCAGGCAGGCTTGCCGGAAGGACACGCTTCGGCATGCATCATGCGTGAACTTTTGCGCGATTGTGGGATCCGCGAATATCAGCAGCCAACCCGCATGCAACGATCAGCCGAAGTTCGCGGCGACCCGCCTAAGCGTGAAATTGCCATACAACTGCTGAATCTCCGCGACAGGAGAACCGAGTTAAAAATTGCATAACACTCGGATGAATTGCTTCGCTATCCGCGACACACACGAAAACCACTACTGCAGTCGCCGTTTCCTGGTGTGAAGCTGGCGCGATGGGCGGTTAGGCAATTAACTGCGAAAGAACTCCACGAGCCCCCACGTAAGACACGAGAGGACCTGGACTCAGTTGGATCCTCCCGTTCGTCCCATGGATTATCGCACCATTCCCAGACATTGCCCGCGAGGTCGAGAAGTTCAGGCCCCGCAAAGCTGCTAGGATGCTGCCACCCAGACTCTTGAACAGCCCGGATTGTATCAATTCGTCGCCGAGTACCAAAATATCCAGTGGCATGAGCCTGCAACGCAGCGTCACCTTTCGTCCCTGTGTCGAACCAGAATGGCTCGCGAAACGTATTTTGCCAGGAGGAGGCCCATACCCACTCCCACTCGTTCGGAAGGCGATAGGTCGTACTCATCAGAACCGACAGCCATTCACAGAACTCCCTGGCCTCAAACCAACTCACGTGGACGACAGGCTGATCATCGGCGCTGCTGTATTGATCACGCTTGCGTCGATGTGCCGGACAGAACAATTCAAATATCTCGTTCGTTACTGGGAAACAAGCCAATGCAAATGGCTTGATATTCCGCTGTTGCGTTCTGATACGCTTGTGTTCTCCAAGAATGTTCAGGCAGAGAGATCCGGCCTTCAACTCCGCGAAACTCTGGAGGAAGTTCCACTCAACGTCTCCGCTGTGCAGGCAGGTGAGCCGGTCACGCAATAATTGATCTTCTGACGACGCGACATATATTTGGTGATTAGCAGGCACGATTCGACGCAGCGGCCACAGCCATTCCACCTTCCGGGTTCCGCGATTCAGCAATTTATTCAAATCTACATTCTGCAACAATGACATTAGCAGCTCTGGTGCGTCTTTCTGCTCACACGCGAATGAAGATCTCATCCAGGCTGCGAACTGCAAGATACCCGAACCAAACTCAACCCTGTCTTGAGTTGCTACGGACTGAACCACATCAAAATTTCCCAGCTGGAGCAGACACCGTGCCAAGTGATCTCGTTCATCGCCGTCCAGATGGCTCAACGCGAATCGCAGCGTGTCTCGCCAGTCGACAGGAAGGTCACGACAGCGAAAATTATCTACGCTTGCTGAATCGAGGTCCGTGCGTGTTTGGTCTGGCTGCCGGGAATCGACGAGACTATGGATGTCCAGAAGTTGAGTGTTTGCAACTTCTCGCTCCGCAGGGTCTCTGGACACAAGTAGCTCTGCCAAACGACAACCAGCATGAAACTCCAAAAAGGACCGATGTCTCCACTTCAATCCATCCATTGTAAGATCGAGATGAGTTCGTATCTTTATCCTGCGATTTGCCCCAGTATGAATTGCTCCTACATCGTCAAACACCGGACGCAGCCGACCGAGAATATCGATTTGTTCTACAGCTGGCAGAGCGCTCTTTCCATAATGCTGTTCAATTCTCTTTCGAACAACTTGGAATTCCTCTCCCTGCAGTCTGGTGTCAAACTGGTGCAGCCGAACCTGCTCGAATGCAGCCTGTTGAGTACATTCCAGAACATCCCGAAAACTCGAGAACGTCTCTCGCACTGAGGGTTCACGCTCCTTGAGAGAAATCCAGCCCTTGTCCAGCAGTCCGCCTTCGGCGTGCATCACCGCATCGTAAATGCTGTATCGATTTTTTAGTTGCGGTAGTTTTTCGAGATCGTCCGTTTCGCGGCCCTCAATGAGATCTCGCAATAATCGTAACAAGAGCGGAATTGCCAGCACATGATGGTCATCGGCCAAGCCCTGATCGGTCTTGGGAAGTCGATTTTCAAGGAACTTGTATGCTCTCTGTCCCAAATACGTTCGTGCGTCGCATGCGGAAAATCTCTGCAGATATGTGGTCAGCCAGAAAATACCGTCGCCGGCCATGTCCTTTGCAAAGTCTGCCAACGACTCCGGCCGCATAGTGAGTAGCACATCGCACAATGGGAATGCGTTCACAAAACGACGAATGTTACTGCGGTGATCAGACATCTGATCTAGGGCATCCAGCAGCCAGACGACTTCGCCTCGCTCGGCCTTGCGCTTCACCCAGCCTGATATCTCAGCGTCATCCGGCAAGATTTGATCGGGATAAACGCTCCGGAACGCGTGGCGAAGATTCTCGTGGAAACGATCGTCAAAGACACGCCCCCGAAACTCGTCCGCAGACTTTACATCCAGGAGGTCAATCAGATGTTCAACACGGACCGCAATGCGGCTGTCGGCACCGCTATTGACGGTCCATTCGCACCAGGCCAACAATGTGCTTTTGCCCATGCCGCTTTCGGCAACGATGCGCAAAACAACGTGAGGTAACGAGAAGTCCCGGAGTTCCGTCTCACGAAGCTTGAAGGCATGAAGCCTTCCGTTGAGAATTGAATTGCGTTCATTGTCGCTCAGCGTTGTGTCGCTGGATGGTCTCTCAAGCAGGCGAATGGAGTCATGTGACCAGCACATTGCATTCGGTACATAGCTCTTCAGTCCAAAGCATTCTGTATTGAACCAGTTTTCTGCCGCGGTGGCCTGCATCTTTCGGAAGGTATTCGTGATGTATGCATGTCGAGACAGTTGATCGAAACTGTCGTTGAAGTCGGCAGCATTGAGCCGATTGAGCCATGATGGCAGAGATCCAGGAATTGTCTGTGATGCCGCAACAATAAGTTGGTCAATCCTTGTCAGCGTTTTGCTTCGACGCGACAGATTGTCAATGCCAATTGATTTCTGCAAGAGACCGTTGACAGGCTTTAGCGGTGGATTCTCTGTTTTCGGCAGCGAGCCCGTGAATTTCGCGCTCACAGCACAGTACTGATCAATTGGAATTCCAGTCTTTGCAGATCGCAAAGCACATGCAATGGCGACTTCGCCGCTGCGTCCGTCAACATGGTTCAGGATCAATCTGCGTCGATGTCGATGCAGCGATACGTCAGGGTCTAACTGTCCGAATTCAGGCATTTCCTTAAGTGAGCATTCTGTCGAATCGTCCATCACCGTCAATGACCAGCGATAGTCGCATTGTTTCCCATTCGATGCGGCATTGTGGCGCCGGTGCATCGTACCCAGAATGACCGACCAGGCATTCCGTAACGCAATCTGAAAACTTTTCGATGGAATAACGTGCGCGGTTGCAGAGGGATGTGGGTACAGCATGCCGCAGCCGTCAGGAATGATTTCGATCTTGAAACACAACACTAGTCCGTCTGGTTCTGGATTCACTTTCAGTCGATCATCGACAGCCAGGAGAATCCATGTAACTCCCACGCCATCCGCCACTGGAAAAATTGGTTCAATGCCATCCTCTTTCGGATGGTTCAAGGATAGCAGAGTATCACACAAAAACACGGCTGACGGGTCATACCAGCCCTGCCACGTTTCCTGCACCACTTCGTCAAGTGACTCCGCCAGTCGCAAGTTGATGCTTGCGAGGCGTTTCCATGCCGCCGGGCGTCCTGATGGCGGCTCGTCGATTTTCTCCCAGACCGCCGTTCTCCAGAGTCTTCGGTATTCCAGCAGCAGCAGGTGAAGTTCATCCTTTAACTCGTTGGTTTGAAGATCGCCTCGAAAATGCTGAATTGTCCTGGCTCGCAAAAGGATCGAATGAAACCTCCACCGATATTGTGGATCGTTCGTTGGGTTGAGCTTCTGCTGAGAGTCAACGACCAGATCGACGATTCGCGCGAGCTGAACTTCCAGATTCGCGCAGTTGGACCGAGCGGCCGCCAGCATCAGACATTCCGACGACGTGTCTGGAGCTGACAAGAATGCTTCGGCCAGCAGTGTCAACAGCCTCGCTGTATTCCAATTTGCTTCCTTCGTAACGGCTTCCCAACCGTCAACCAGTTCCGTAAGCGCCACTTGCCATTGTCTCGCCTTGATGGCCAGATTCAGTCGAATCAGATTATCGATCGCTGCATTCATCGTTGTGGACTTGACTTCCCATAATTCATGGCATTTATCGGTGTGGAGGTAATGTAGCAAACACAGAGCGAAATTCCTGCTGAGCCGGTGTTGGGAATGTGGTTTAGGAAATGCATGGATTCGAAATACGATCCAACGCAACCGCGCTTAGATCGGACAATCGAGCCGGGCAATTGGGGCCCACCGTTGCTCCGTCAATTCCTCGGAGTCATCGCGCCACACGCGAGCCGCAGGCAAATTCGTGCTACTCCTTGTCGGATCGCATTCGGAAAATCACTTCAGAAGCACAGAGCCCTATCCATGTGGCGTTGTTCTAAGAAAGTGAATTGGAGTGCTTTGCCTCCAGAATTGAGATGAGTTTGCGGACGAAGATTCTCGCCCATTTTGTGATCCGGAACTTGTCGATTCAGCCGCTATTCGCACGTCGGCAAGCATTCGTCCAATCATTACTGCTAACCCAGCAGCACTTCGAACGGATTCAGTTTCAAGCGATTCACGCAATAGACCTTTGCGGAATTCTTTTAAGAAAAAAATCTGCGCAAACAGCACCAAATCATAGCAGCTGAAGCTTTGAGTGATGTGAGGGGTGAATCGTGTGAGTCGCCAGAAGAACGAACGGGATCAACTTTTTCAGGAGATGCCAATGACAAGTCCGGTGTATTTCACGGCGCGATGTCACGCACGAGAGGTTCGACCTCCGTGACGAGTCCATTGGCTCGCAGAATGTTGTCCACAAACGAAACGGGTGTGTGACGTTCACAAACCCAACCCAACCCAGATCAATTCAATTCAATTTCAACAAAGGAAAACTTCAATGAAACGTTTAAGAAAACTGATCAGCATCGTCGTTTCAATGACGCTGCTGACACCCAGCTTCGCCGGTGACGTGAAGCTGGTCAAAACAGAACACGGTGCGACGCTGAAAGTGATCGCACGAAATCACACTGCCACTTTCAAAGATCCAAATCGCGAATCCGCCAGTCAGCCGGTTCGACAGTTTGAGTTCTTTCTAGTAGCCGAACCCGGCAAGCAGAAACG
Source organism: Planctomycetaceae bacterium (assembly GCA_020426105.1). Taxonomy (GTDB): domain Bacteria; phylum Planctomycetota; class Planctomycetia; order Planctomycetales; family Planctomycetaceae; genus SXXK01. The sequence goes on along the minus strand of JAGQQS010000187.1, from coordinate 1,858 downwards.
AGACGGCGGTGAATTCTATCCCGTGACAGAATCTGATGACGCATCAGAAATCCGCTGGATACCGGCGGAAGATGCAGCTGAATGGTCACATCGCCAGGCATTTCTCCTGACGCCGAAAACAGATCGGGGGACAGTCCAATTTATGGAAAGCCTGGACGATGTCAAGTTGTATTGGAACAAGACTGGGAAGGCAAAGTTGATTGGAGAAGAGCCTGGCGGAGCTGACGTGCTGAGCTTTTTCCCCGTCGTAGAGGAATTCAGCATTGACCGCGGAAAAGAAGTCGGAACTGCGTTTCGCACCTTCTTTTTGGTTGGCGCACCATCCGGTGAACCTGGGGCTGCCCCAGCAACCGTGACCATGCAGCGGCTCAGCAAAGAGATGACGCTCGACATCGCCTTCTGCCTGGACGGCACAGGCAGCATGGACCGATTTATCGACGCCACGAAGGATGTCGTGAAGGACATTGAGAAGCGAATCCGAACACAGGTGCAACTGACCAACAGGATTCGCTTCTCCCTTGTGATCTATCGTGACCTTGAAGACGGAGAACCCGTGCAGATTGTCTGCAATTTTGCTGCGGGCATGAAGCCTGAAGCATTTCGTAATGCTCTGGACAGCATCGTCGTAGGTGGCGGGGGCGATGCGCCGGAACAGATGCTGGAAGGGGCCTACACGGCATGTACAGAACTGGACTGGAATCCGATCGCCAATCGACACGTGATCGTGATCGGCGACGAACCCAGTCACGAAGGAGCAAAGGGTCTACGATCCATGGAAGCAGTGCTCAAAGCAGCCCAGCCCACTGTTAGTACGACGGACCTTTCGGGTCTGATCAAACGGATCACGATTCACAGCCTTTACGTGGGCGATCCGAAAAATGGCAATTCCGACCTCTGCAGGGAGCAGTTTCAAAAACTGGCTCAGGGGCTTCACAACCCTGGTCTGTATGCTGGAACGAAAGAAGAGGCAGACTTTACAAACAGAGTCACCGAGCTGATCGCAAACCGAATGCGAGATGTGGAGGAGATCTTTCGCGGCGATTTCGAAGCGACAACTAAGCGTATCGACGCGAAATCTGACCCGAACATGGGAGCGTTAGGCGCTGTGATCAAAGGGATTGCCAATGGGAAGGTGGCACCGGGCGGTTTTGGCGAAGGATTCGTTGCAGCGATCGATCCGGACGGTAACGCAACGATCGTGCCGCACGTTTTGATTAGTAACAGAGAGTTGAGTCGGTTTAACGCTACGCTGAAATTCTTTGTGACGATTCTGAAGGCAGAGGCAGATCCCGGCGTGCGGGAAGTGAACCGCATCGTCGAAGGACTGCAACGAGCACTCGTCACAATGGAACTGAATGAAGAGTTGCCGGCGATCGGTCCGGAAACAAGTCTCAGCAAGGTTCTGAGCCTTGCCCTGGGACTACCGATTCGAAACCCGTTGTTTGATGTCAGTCCCGAGCTGCTGAAAGCTATGCCGCAGGCCGACTTTAAGAGGCTTGTCGATAGCCTTCAGGAAAGTCAGCAGTCGATCGAAGACCACCTGACTACTGGTCATTTCTTTAGCCTAGGTAACGAGACTCGACCGCAGTATCGATTTTCGTTTGTCCGAATGGCGGACCTGCCGTAACGGATGCTGCTCGCCGACCGCAACAGGGACCTTCGATGATTGTCATCGAGGGTCCCCCTTTTCTGGAATACCTTTTCAAGCATGGGAGATCAGTCATGTCATTTTTACATTCAGATTCACTCAGACCCATCATTTCAATTTCAAATTTTGTTCACCGAGTCGGGGAGCATGGAGATGCTTTTGAATTGCAGCTGCGTGAAGCAACTATCCTGGTTGGCACGGTGACGATAA
>JAGQQS010000186.1 GCA_020426105.1 Planctomycetaceae bacterium | reverse complement strand
CCAAACGACAGGGCCGCAGCACATCGCACACAGCTGGCCATTCGGCCTTGGGTCACACGATTTAAATCCTTCACAGCGTCGCCTGCCAGAGCGCTAATCTCCGAAGGCGGCATCGAACGCGCGATTTGACGGCTGGAAATCAACGTTCTTACAGAACTGTGCTGCTTCCGCTGCGCCCTGCTCCCGATCCATACCGCTGTCTTCCCATTCGACCGAAAGTGGCCCACTGTATTTTGCGGCATTCAATGCTCGAATGATTTCTTCGAATCGAACCCCACCCCGTCCTACGCTGCGGAAGTCCCAGCCTCGGCGCTGATCTCCAAACGAAAGATGACTGCTCAGAATACCCGTGCGCCCGTTCAGAGTTACTGACGCATCTTTCATGTGTACGTGGTAGATTCTGTCGGGAAACGATCGGATAAACTCAACCGGATCGACACCCTGCCAGATCAAATGGCTGGGATCGAAATTGAATCCGAATTCTTCGCGGTGATTCAGCGCCTGCAGCGTCCGTTCTGATGAATAGATGTCGAACGCGATTTCTGTCGGATGCACTTCGAGCGCAAACTTAATACCGCAATCCTGAAATACATCGAGAATCGGGTTCCAGCGTTCGGCAAGCAGCTCGTATCCCTTGTCATACATCGATCTTGGCGTTGGCGGGAAGTCGTACAACAAATGCCAAATGCTGGAACCTGTAAAGCCATTGACAATACTGACGCCCAGTTTTTGAGCCGCGCGAGCCGTATTCTTCATTTCCTCGATGGCTCGGGAATTCACTCCGGCCGGATCTCCATCACCCCAGACGTAGTCGGGCAGAATGGACTTATGCCGCGCATCAATATTGTCCAGCACGGCCTGACCGACCAGATGGTTGGAAATTGCGAAGAGTTTTAGATCATGCTTTTCGAGGAGTTCTTTTTTTCGCGTGCAGTACGCGTCATCCGAAAGTGCCTTGTCGATCTCGAAATGGTCACCCCAACATGCAAGTTCAAGGCCATCGTAGCCAAATTCACGAGCCTTCTTGCAGAGTGTTTCCAGAGGCAGGTCAGCCCATTGACCTGTAAACAGAGTGACGGGGCGTCCCATTGTGATAAACTCCCAACCATGATGAAAATTGCGAATGCGGCAGTTTTGACGACGCAGGGGTGCGCAATCAATCACTGCCCGAACCGGAATTGAAAACGGCACGCTATGCAAGCCAACGGAAGATGTCAAATGGCTTGCCGCTGCTTGTAGAGAGTCCTGCGAAATCGCTGCGAATTGGCGGAATAGTCTGTAAAAACTGGCCGGTCCCGCCGTGTATGAAAGCAGCCTCCGGCAGAAATTCGCATTCTCGCGGGGAACTGAGACTGATATCCTTCTGAGGCAGAGCCCAGCCCCAAAACGACTTATAACAACAGGATTACCCCTGTGCTTTGGTATTCGACTGCTCAAAAAATTCCTGCGATTTTAGTTGCCGTCCTGATGCTGCTGATCACGGCATCCCGCGCGGCTGGTGATGATGTTTCGACACGTGACCGTCGCCATCGGCAGCTGCTCGAAAAGCGGCAGGCAATTCTGGATGCTTTCCAGCGTGATCTCAATTCCGTCCAGGTCTGGTGTACGGAACACCAACTGTCTGCAGCGGCGGCAGACGTTTCAGATCTGGCCCGGCGGGTCAGATCGCCGGAAGAAGATTCGGGGCCGGCCAAATTTGCAACTCCACCGGTTCCGAAGAATCTGCCGCCGGAAGAACAGCAGTGGCAGTTGCTGCTCCGCCATCACCGTGAGGAACGGGGCAAGGAAATGTACACGCTGGCACGTTCCACACTGCGGGCCGGTTTTCCGTCGCTGGCATTCAGCATGATCGAGGACGTGATTAGGATTGATCCGGACCATAAGTATGCGCGGGCGACTTTGGGCACACAATTGTTCGTTGATCCGTTGCGGAAACAGGATCCGGCATACGCGGGCGAATGGATTTCGGTATTCGAAAAGCAGATGCGCAGCGGAAGTCGCCCTCATGTTTATCACGCGAGATACGGTTGGATCCCGGCCGCGAATGTTGTCCGCTATGACGAAGGTATGCGTCCGTGGAATAATGAATGGGTCAGCGTAGAAAAAGAGCGCGAACTGCGGCGGGATTTTCGCAATGCCTGGGAAATCCGCAGCGAACATTTTCTGGTCCGAACGAATGTTAGTCTGGAAGTGGGCGTGCAAATGTCTCAACGCCTTGAAGTCTTCCACGACTGGCTGCAGCAGAATTTTGCCGCTTTCTTTGAGACGCCCAAAACACTGCAGGAACGTTTTGAAAGCACCAGCCTGCGATCTTCAAAGCGGAAACAGCAGCAGATGGAAGTGCATTACTATGCCACTCGAGCAGAATACCAAAAGCGAGTTGAAGGTAAGGTTCCGCCAACTCTGGAAACCAACGGACTGTACTGGGAAGACGACCGGACCTCCTATTTTTTTGATAACCCGGAGAAGACTGGATATGCAACACTGTATCATGAAGCAACGCACCAGATTCTGGATCTTGCGACACGCGACGCACGCGCGGTTGCGGCCAAAGCGCGTGCGCTGAAGTTAAGGCAGCGTTCAGCGACCTGGTGGAAAGTCGGCGAGCATTCAAATTTCTGGATTCTGGAAGGCATTGCCTGCTATTTCGAATCATTCGATATTGAAAATGGTCATGTCGAAATTGGAAACCCAAAGTACATCATGTTCGACAACGCGCGTAAGCGACTGCTTGATCCGACGTTCCTGTACTACCTGCCCGCGCAGCAATTTATGACTCTAGGTCAGGCCGAATTTCAGCATCATCCTCAGATCCGGCCGCTCTACACGCAGGGGGCCGGATTTGCCCACTTCCTGATGCATTATGAAGATGGCTTATACCGGGATGATCTGATTACGTTGCTCTCCCAAATCTATCGCCCCGATCCGGATAAAGTTCTGGAGGAGCCGTCGTTACCGGAAATCTCCGGTGTCAGTTATGACACCTTTGACCGGCAATACCATGCTCATATGCAGAACCTGGCTCCATTCCAGTCAGAGTGATGCGTGTTTAGATTCAGATTAAGGTTAAGCAGTTCGTTATGCCACAGTTCGCAGTGATCCTCCCTGCCGCCGGACAGAGCAGTCGTTTTCGCGGGTTTCAACGCAAGAAGCCATTTGTCGAACTTAAGGGTCGTCCGATCTGGGTGCGGACGGCTGAGCATTTCCTGAAGCGACCGGACGTGAGTGAAACCATTTTGGTTGTCGCCCCGGAAGATCTCGACTGGTTCCATGAAACCTTCAAAGCCAATCTGGCATTTCTCGATCTCACCATCGTCGCAGGCGGAAAATCGCGGGCGGAAAGTGTCCGCAATGGAATTTCAGCAATCAGGAAACCGGCTGAGTTCATTGCGGTCCATGACGCGGCCAGACCGCTACTGACCGCCAGGTGGATCGATGATGTGTTTGCCGCGGCAGTGGCACATCAGGCGGCCATTCCCGGTCTGAAGATCAGCAGTACCGTCAAGCGGGTTGGCAGTGATTCCGTGATTGCGGAGACGGTCGATCGCACAAACCTGGTCCAGGCTCAGACACCGCAGGTTTTTGCGGCTGGAATTCTGCAACGGGCATTCGCAGCGTGCAGAAATCTTGCGGCAGTAACTGATGAAGCCTCGTTGCTGGAAGCAATCTCGCTGCCTGTCCATGTGATTGACGGCTGGCCGATGAATATCAAGATTACGACCAATGCCGATTTTCGACTGGCAGAACTGTTTCTGAATGCCCTGCCGAAATCCGGTGGCCCGGTTGACTTCGGAGCATTGACGGATGATCTGCTCTGAGTGAACTGCGGCTAAGAATTTCTGAAAAGTTCCGTGGCTCACACAGGTGTCGTTAGGGGGCTAAGGTTTCCTGACAGCGTTCTGAATAATCACCAGCTTGTGATTTTCCACATCGTATTGATACTCCAGTCCGGGTTGCAGAACTGGCAAACGGATGTTGTTTTCTTTAATGATGCGGGTCATGAATTCCTCGTGCGAACTCGGATACCGCCCCTCGGATGCATTGAACAGATTAACCGCATGCTCAATCCCCAGGGCAGCTACTTGCTGCATGATGGGATGATAGGCTTCCAAAGGCCCTGTGATCGGGTTTGTGATCTTGACGTCCGGAGTGACCACTTCGCTGCCAGCGTTGGGATCGAACTCGCCAATTTCGTCAGTTGTCTTCCGCTTCGGGGCGGATGGTGGCTGCGATTCCACACAGCCCGACAACAGAAGTGCGGTAACAAGGGCAGTCGGGTATCGAAGCATTGCGTGGTCCTTGTGAGTCGATGGGCAAGATTGCAGCCTGCAGTGCCGGAGAATCGCGGCTGGCTATATGAGGCTCCCATTATATCACGAACAACCGCCAGAATCATCACGCCACTCAAAAACAGGTAACCGCACCTGTTTGCATCATCGATACAGCTTCTCAGTTTATGTGGCGAATACCTGCGGCGGATGTTTACAAAAGCCACCATTCAATTCCATGTGGTAGGTTCTCTGAGTCCCTCACTACTCAAAGCGGCCAGCATGCAAGAGCCTTCAACATGGATCCGAGTCATCTTCAGGAATTAGTGGCACTCGAGGACAACTACTGGTGGCACATCGCAAAGCGGCAATTGGTCACGCGATTATTGCAGCGTTACTGCCCACCTCCGGGCCGTCTGGTCGAAGGCGGAATAGGGTCCGGAAGGAATCTTGTTGAATTTTCCGAGTTGGGCTATGACGTCACGGGCTTCGATCTGATGCCCGAATCCGTGCAGCATGTGCGCAATCGAGGCATCGAAGATGTCCGGGTGCATGACCTTGGTCAACCGTGGCCTGTCGAGAATGCAGCGCTTCGAGCCGTGGTACTGCTGGATGTTCTGGAGCATGTGGAAGATCCAGTCACGGTGTTGCGACACGCTCACGCAGCGCTGGATGCGGGAGGCGCCATCATCGCCACGGTCCCCGCACATCCGTGGCTCTATAGTCGCTGGGATGAACAATTAGGGCACTTCCGCCGCTACACAACAAGCGAGTTCAGACGGCATGCCCATGCGGCTGGCTTCCGAGTTTCATTTCTGAATTACTGGAACAGCTTTACGATGCCGGCCGCGGTGGCTGTCCGCGGCTGGGAGAAGCTGTTCCCAAGCCGCACTCAGCCGGATTTTCCAGCCGTGTCGCCGTTTACGAATCGCGCGTTGCTCACGGCCGCCGCCGCTGAACGCTGGTGCATGAATACGATTGGAGTTCCGACCGGACTCTCGCTGGCGGGAGTCCTGCAGAAATGACGCACCAGACGCCACAGAGCCCTCGTGACCGTCAGACCGCGAAGATTTCTGTTGTGTTGCCGGTCTTCAATGAATCGGCAATTCTGCAGGAACTTAATTGCCGGATCATTACGGTACTCGAGAGGACAACTCCTGATTTCGAAATCGTCTATGTCAACGACGGTTCATCAGATGGATCACGCGAACGGCTAAACAATCTCGCGAGACAGGATCGTCGCGTCGTCGTCGTGCATTTGTCCCGCAATTTCGGGCATCAACCCGCAGTTCATGCGGGCCTGGAACACGCGTGCGGTGATGTTGTGGTCGTCATGGATTCTGATCTCCAGGACAATCCGGAAGCCATTCCTGCGTTTCTCAATCAGTGGGAATCCGGATCGGATGTCGTGTACGCACAACGCACGACTCGCAAAGAATCACTTCCCAAACGTGCACTCTTCTACAGTTTCTACCGCGTGCTGAACGCGATAGCGGACAGTCCAATTCCAGCCGATGCGGGAAATTTCGGGCTGCTGGACCGCAGCGTCGTCGATGCCGTACTGTCACTGCCGGAACGCGAACGATTTTTTCCCGGCTTGCGAAGCTGGGCGGGGTTTCGCCAGACCGGTGTTCCGGTCGAACGTGCAGCCCGTCATGATGATACTCCCCGCGTTTCACTTCGGGGACTGATTCGTCTGGCCAAGACGGCAATCTTTTCTTTCTCATCCTTTCCGCTAAAATTCTTCTACATCATCGCGGGGATCTCAGGCACCGTTTGCCTCGCGACCATGGGGTTCGTGCTTTGGCATCGTTTCCTGACAGGCCTTGCGATTCCGGGCTGGGCGTCAGTGATCATCACCGCGTCGTTTTTCGGATCACTGAATGCACTGGGAATATCAATCCTCGGCGAATACGTCATCCGGATTTACGATCAGGTGCGGTCCCGTCCTGTGTACCTGAAGGCCGAAACACTGAATGTAAATTCTCGTCGCGAACTCGTTCCGCAAAATGAATCGCGATCTCCGGTTGACGAACTGAATCGAATCGAAGAACTCTTAGCGACGTTGCAGCGGGAATACTCATCGCCTGAGCCACGTTCTGATGTACGACAGGCCTCCCGTTCAGACAGCGTCACGCAGACAGAGGTTGTCAAGAATTGATGGCAGGTGCACCACCTGCTTCCTGATCCTGTTTTTTTTGGAAAACGACAGAGCGACGACATGAAAATTACGATGATCGGAACCGGATACGTGGGACTCGTCACGGGCACCTGTTTCGCGGAGAGTGGTAACGATGTAACGTGCCTCGACGTCGACAGTCGCAAGGTTAAATTACTCAATGATGGCGGCGTGCCCATCTACGAGCCCGGACTGGAAGAACTTGTCAAACGCAACGCGGCTGCGGAGCGACTGATATTCACGACCAGTTACGAAGAAGCGATCTCGTCAGCCCAGTGCATCTTTATCTGCGTGGGAACACCGCAGGATGAGTCTGGTGCGGCAGATCTGCGATACGTGCAGAGTGCTGCGGAAAACATGGCGCCGTACCTTCGCGAAAACGCCGTTGTGGTGTGTAAGAGCACCGTACCGGTCGGCACAAACCGACGGGTTGCGGCGTGGATCCAGGCAAAAACCGACACGCCGTTCAAAGTTGCGTCCAACCCTGAATTTCTGAAAGAAGGCGCGGCGATCGATGACTTCACGAAGCCTGACCGCGTTGTGGTTGGTGTCGATGATCCTGCCGCAGCAGATGTACTCCTTGAACTGTACAAGCCGTTTTTGCGCACTGAAAAACCGTTTATCTCTGTCGGAATCGAAAGTGCGGAGATGATCAAATACGCTGCCAACTGCATGCTTGCAACCAAGATCAGCTTTATCAACGAAATGGCAAACATCTGCGAATGTGTAGGTGCCGACATAAACGAAGTTCGCAAGGGCATCGGCCACGATGCACGGATCGGATTTTCCTTCATGTTCCCCGGTGTTGGATATGGCGGATCGTGTTTTCCCAAAGACGTCCGTGCGCTCGCAGCACTCGCGGCAGATTACGGGGTTGAGCCGAGGATTCTGCGGACCGTCGATGAAACGAACAACCAGCAAAAGCATGTGCTGTTTCGCAAGATCCGCGACTACTTTGGGGGTGATCTCGCAGGACGTACGATTGCCGTCTGGGGGCTCAGCTTTAAGCCGCGAACCGACGATATTCGGGAAGCTCCTGCACTGGTCCTTATTCAAAGCCTGCTGGACGCCGGCGCCGTCGTGAAAGTTCATGATCCGGTTGCCCTGGAAAATGTTCGCCACGAGATCGGCGACAGGATTACTTACTGCGATCATCACTATGATGCGTGTGACGGGGCTGATGCAATTGCGATCGTGACGGAGTGGAACGAATTCAGAAATCCTGACTTCGACTACATCAAGCTGAAAATGAAGACGCCGGTGATCTTTGACGGACGCAACCTGTATGACCGCACGAAAATGGCGTCGCGTGGATTCTATTATTCGGGCATCGGTCTGAGCGCCTTGCCAGTCAGCGATCGCCGCTGATCGGCGGTCCGGAGTGCTGCATCGTTCAAAGCCCTTCCGGAAGTGCGGCGCATGTCAGTTGCGGACGTCGCCGGAAGATTTTCTAAGGCAGATCTTCAGGCAAGCGGGCTTCAGGAAACGTCGCGGCAGCCCGTTTGGATTTCAGGCTGAACCATGGGCAATAATTGAGCGCCATCTCAGCCTGGCGTGCCGCAAATTCTTCGGAAGCGTTCCCAGGCATCGTTCCAAACTTCCGAATTCTTTGGTCGGAATTCCGTCAGGGATTCTGAACGACGCACGACCTCCCGAATTTCGCTCAGCGAGGCAATATCCCCGGCGGACATGGCCTGGGCCAGCACGTTTCCGAGTGCCGTCGCTTCGACGGGTCCGGCCACAACCGGAACGTTGCAGGCATCTGCTGTGAATTGGTTAAGCAGAGCGTTCTGCGCGCCTCCACCCACGACGTGAATCACTTTGACGGAGACACCGGTTAGTTCTTCGAGCCACATCAGGACCATCCGATATTTCAGCGCCAGACTCTCCAGCGCGCAGCGGACGAACTGGCCTTCATCTTCCGGGACCGGCTGTCCGACACGACGGCATTCCGCTGCAATCGCTTCTGTCATGTCCGTCGGACGGAGAAACTCAGGACAATCCGGATCAACAAGCGATCGAAAAGGTGCCGCCCCGGCGGCCTTGCGGGTCAGCTCTGCATAGTCGGCTTTGAGTCCGCGATCTTCAAACGCAATTTTGCAACGCTGCACGAGCCACAGCCCCATGATATTTTTCAGCAGGCGGTACGTGCCATCAATGCCCCCTTCGTTCGTCACATTTCGCTCGAGCGCCTTTTCGGACAGAATCGCGTTCTGCACTTCGACACCCATCAGCGACCAGGTGCCGCTGCTGATGTAGGCCCAGTCCGGATTGCCCGTATGTGACGTGGGCACGGCGGCCACCGCGGAGCCGGTGTCGTGGGTCGCCGGAGCGATGACTTTAACGTCCGTCAAGCCGGTGTATTCGGCGACTTCGCGGCGTAAATTTCCGAGCTGCGTGCCTGGCAAAACGATTTCCGGAAACATCTCCGCAGGTATTTCCAGCTTACGCAGTAGTTCTACCGCCCAGCCCCGCGTCAGCGCATTCAGCATCTGCGTTGTGGTGGCGTTTGTAAATTCGACCACACGACTGCCACACAGACACCAATTAAAAAAATCGGGAACCATCAGAAATCTGGCGGCTTGCTCAACAAGCTCGGGATCGCGTTCGCACATCGCCATCATTTGATACAGCGAATTGAATGGCAAAAACTGCAGCCCGGTACGCGCAAAAATCTCTGCCCGCGACATACGCTGCATCGCCTTTGCCATCATGCCGTCCGTGCGGGAATCGCGGTAATTCCACGGTTGGCCGAGAATCTCGTCGTTTCGATTCATCAGCACAAAATCCACGCCCCAGGTGTCTACTCCTACCGACGACACAGACGTTCCATACCGAGTTCCCGCTTCACGCAGTCCATTCTGAATTTCAGTCCAGAGGCCGATCAGGTTCCAGCGCAGGGTTCCACCCAGTCTGACCGGACCATTGCTGAAGCGGTGAATTTCATGCAATGAAACATGCTGCCCGTCGAATCGCCCTGCCATCACACGGCCACTCTCGGCCCCCAGATCTACCGCCAGATAGGTCTTTTCTTTCATGTCCCGGTTCTCGTTATCACATTCGTTGGTTCAGGATGACACGACTCATCAACCACCATGATAGCGAATGCTTCGTCCGAAACCCAGGGTGGCTCAAGCGACGCAGAACGCACCATCGTGCGGTATCAAGTTCCCGCGGAGTTTGAGCGTCCCATTCACGTACCCAGAAATCTGACACGCCCGTCGCAGTTTCCACAAACTCTTCAGTCTCGTTTTCGCAGGCTGTATGTGCTGCGGGTCGAGGTTTGATCGGCTAGTTGCAGTCACATTCGCCATGGCAGCGATCATCACAGCGGGGATCCGGCAACCGAGCAAAGTACGATGGCCCGTACTTGGAGGGAGCATCATCCAGACCATACGGTTCGTATTCCATGCGGTATCCGTCGCAGGGGCGGGCAAACAGGTTTCCGAATCCACGAGGGCGAAATGGCTCAGGTTCGCAGCGTTGATATTTCGTCAGTGAGGCGGCGCGCGGTCGATACCACGTCGTGTATCGGTCGAAGGGATTTGAAAAGTGATTGAAACCGTTCCCGGCTGAGCCAGGCGCCCCCAAATCGGGAGTAGATCGAATCTGTGCATAACCGTTGAAGGCCCCCTCCGGCAGCATGGTGTCGCCCGTGCGGATTGGCGAGAATTTTTTTAGCGAATTCCTGCTGGGGACCAGCGATGCATTCGAATTCTGGCGGGCGCTGTCTGCAGCACCGTCCATGACGGGAGACTGTGCGCTGCAACGGCTCGATGCCAACGGCAGGCCAACAAGAAAAATTGTCACAATCAGGCCGCGTTTCATGGTTGTCATCCTGACAGAAAAAATCCTGGTTCGAACGTCGCAGGCGTCCATACCTCCTGGCCATATTTACTTCGGCTGCTTCGGCCAGCAATCCCGCAGGGATTCCGCGGGGCGTCGTACCAATCACCGATGGTGGTCCGGATCGTCTAAACCTTCGGGTTGTGCGTACGAATGGCACTTCTGAGTTGCCTGAAATACGTCTGATTTCAGCAAATTCTGCCGGATTTTGGCAACATATCGCCGCGTGAAGATGTGTCATTTTTGCCATCAAAGCAATCTTTTTGAACGCGATTGCATTCGAGGTTTCAATTGACTGCGCAAATGAGTAGACTCCCGCCGGAACGAAAGCTGGGGAAATAAGGCGATTTCAGACCCGTGGGTTTGGGTATTGACATCGTCTCAAGTGAGCCTACGTACCATTCAGGATCTGTCGCCGACGAAAAATCGGCGTTTGAAAAGCTACAAGATGAATTCGCCAGCGAGTGAAACGGCATCTGTGATTGCTGATAACAGCATCGCCATTGATGCCCGAAAGGTTCGGGACGCATTGCAACCAAAGGGGCGTGAGCGCGAAGCGGGCAATGATGAGCGTCTGCTGTTTCGCTCGTCGAAACGAGTGCAGAAGCTGACGGGGTTTAGTATTCGCTCCATCGGCTCTTACGTTCCTTCGCGCGTCGTCACAAACGAAGAACTCGAAATTCGACACGGTTTCGAACCAGGCTGGATCGAGCGGCGAACGGGCATTAAGCAGCGGCGTTTTGCCGCAGACAACGAATCGACAAGTGATCTGGCGGTTGAGGCCGCCCGACGTGCCATTGCTGCAGCTCAGGTGTCACCTGCGGACATTGATCTCCTGATCGTTGGGACTTTTTCGCCTGACTTCACCTGCCCCTCCACGGCTTGTCTGATTCAGAACAAACTGAAGCTGGATTGCCCGGCCATGGATCTGCAGGCAGCATGTTCCGGATTTATGTATGCCCTGGCCACCGGTGCGCAATTTGTCGCAACGGGAAATTCACAGCTGGCTTTGATTATCGGTGCAGATGTCAACAGTCGAATTGTGCAGCCGGACGACCAGCAGGTCGCTCCACTGTTTGGTGACGGAGCCGGCGCTGTCCTCCTCGAAGCGGCTGGCGATAGCCAGGGATTCGTCCGTTATCAGTTGGGAGCAGACGGTGCCGGCGGCGGTATGCTCGACCGTCCTGCTGGCGGTGTCACGCTGCCTCTGACTCCGGAACTCGTAGCAGCTGGCCGTCATTACCTGAAAATGGACGGTCGCAACGTGTTCAAGTGGGCGATCGAAGCCGTGACACAGTCCATCAAAATGGTCCTGGACGACGCCGGAGTCGGCGCCGACGACGTGAATCTGTTCGT
>JAGQQS010000185.1 GCA_020426105.1 Planctomycetaceae bacterium | reverse complement strand
AATGGGTACTGTTGCATGAATTGGGGCACGTCCGTCGCCGCGATCCTTTGGTGCTGACAATCGCTGTTTTTGTTAGAGCTGTTCATTGGTTCAACCCACTGGCGTGGCTGACAGTGTCCCGCCTGCGAGCCTGCATGGAGCTGTCGGCTGATGAGATTGTTGTGCGGCATGTGCCCGAACATTCTGTCGCCGACTACGGCCGAATTCTGGTGCATTTTGCTTCGGTGGGACTGCAGAACCGAGGCGCGGCGGTAATGGGGCTGATTTTTATGTCTGCCGACCAGAGCCTGAAGAAAACGAATTGTGATGCTCGAAGTTCATCGCCGCCGTTCCCGCTGGCTGCAATATGTGGCTGCTTTGATTGTGCTTGTGGCTGCTGCCACGGGACTGACAGAAGCACGGGTCGTTGAAGTGTCCGAACGGCCCGAAATTCATCTGCCCGTGTTCTCGGCGAGTCAAGGCAACATTCTGCCGAAGACTACAAACGATGAGCCCGTTGAGAGAATCACGTTTGATGTCAGCAAGGCACTCGAAAGCATTCGCAGACTTCACCCGGAAAAGGATGCCGAACAGGAACTGCTCGAGCACTTTGGTATCCTCGTGCAGGGCAGATGTGAAATCAACGACGGCAAGATAACTGTCGAAGTTGCTGCTGAGTCGCAGCAAGCAATCCGGCATTCCCTTAGAGCGGTCGAAGGCGGCGGTCTCTGTCAGGTGATAATTGAATGTCGCTTGATGACCGTTACAGATAAAGTGATCAACAAGCTCAGCTGGCTCGACGATGCGATCCTTGCGGAACTCAGAAATAGTGGTCCGCGTGGGAATCTGTTGCATACTGAAAGCTTGATGCAGGTGGATATTCCATTCCAACCCACTTTTCAGGTGCAACAAGGGATGGTCCAATCGTGTCCCGTTTTTGATTCGACGGTTACTGATCAACAAGCGCGCGACTTGATACAGATGGCACAATCGGACCGCCGCAGCAATATCATGTTTGCCCCCAAGGTCACATTGCTTAATGGGCAGTTTGGTTCGATTCAGGACTTAACGCAACAACCGTTTGTGACGAACATGCGTCCGGCTGGCAACATCGGCAGCGAAATGGAACCGGTCGTTGAACTTGTGAGCGACGGCACTCAGATTGAGTTGATCGCTGATGTGACCGAATCAACGGACGTCGAACTCCAGGCAGTCGTAACCCTTTCGCAAACTCAAAGAGTAGAACTGGCGAATTTGCCGTTTGCAGCGCGGGACAATCCCGAGGCGAGCGTCACGGTTCAGGTACCTTCCGTCAACCGCATGCTGATCCGTTCGAGCGTCCGGTTGTCCGATGGTGAATGCCTCTTGATCATTGTGCCACAGGCATTTTCAGCGGATGAATCCAACACAAACGTCAGCCCGGCCACAACCTTGTTGATGCTGACACCGCGGGTCATTTCGTTTTGAACAATCCTTGAAGAATGAACACATCACACGTTCTGGTGCCTGATTGTGGAGAACGCCGGAATCCAGTTCGTTCGACAATTTCGGCGACAGATTCTCCGACGTTGATTACGCGCCCAGGAACGACGGACCTGAATCAGTTTCGCTCAAGCTTCCAACGCGCTTCGGTGGGGCCTCGACCGACGCGGCGAAAACCTGGTTGTAAACTTGGTTTGCCGGTGAAAATTGCCAAACTGACGGTCACCAGATAAACTCGCGCTGGCCGCTGAGTGGTTTTGATTGATTCTGCAGAGATCGCCAGGAACCTACGAAGCGAAACAGTTCAACGCGAGATCCGTTAGTTCGGCTAATCGCCAGTCGCATCGATCACGATCCTTTATGCCAGTATCGCTCTCCACCGGCAGCGTGTGTTTCCTCCATCACAACGGTTTCAATTGTCCGATACGAACTTACCAATTCACTCTTCAATCGGCCGAACGTTTCGTGAACGGCCTTGTCGGGCCGTCTTGTTGGCTTTCATGACAGTTGTTCTCGATTTCGCCCTCGTTCATCAGTATGACGAGGCGGTTCGCGCATGCGTTGCATTGGTCGGGTTTGCGATTGCGATCTACTTTTCCAACAATGATCATAAATCTTTGGGCTTACGTGCCTCGCCAGTGCAGGGGTGGTGGCCATGGATCACCATCTCGCTGAAAATCGGTTCGGTGGTTGCAGTTTGCATCATCGCGGGGTTTGGTGCGTGGGTTGCCACTGGCCATCCACCCAGACTTCATGCCACAGAGCCTTCCCTCATTGGATCAAGGTTTGTTCATATGTGTTTCGTGGCTCCCGTGATTGAGGAGTCAATCTACCGGGTTTCTGCCTGCGGACTCATTGCGGCAATTGTAGGTCACAGGCAAACCATCGCGATTAACGGAATATTGTTCGGTGCTTTGCATGTCTGGTACGGAAACCCCAGTCCAGAAAACCTCGTTGGCGGGTTCTTTCTTGCATGGTCATACTTGAAGAGCGAAACTGTTCTCGTGCCATTCATACTGCACAGCGGCGGCAACCTGCTTGCACTGGGCGCTCAAGTTGCTGCGTGGCATTGGCTCGGCGGAGCGGGCTAACTTTAGGGTTTGACTTCGCGAGTGCTTACGAACGCGCGGAGCAGCGATCGTGGTTGAGCGGAGTGCGATTGCTGCGATGAGGGCTCGTCGAGCCGAACCACAAGGCATCGGTTCAGGAACCCGGAAAGAATGCCCACTTCGAAGCTGCTGCCAGCCGTGTTCAGTTTTCAACAGGTCCCGACAGTCTTTGTTCAGATCTTTGCTTGGCCACTTCGGTGGTGCCTCGACCGACGCGCTGAACGATGTGGCAAGAAATCCGGATGATGTAGTCACTGTGATGTCGCTCAAAACAGGTTTTCTGGCCAGACCGGCGATCGCTAGAATCAGGTTGATTCGAGAAGAATAGTGGCAGATTTTTAGATGCAGTTAGTCCCTCAGGATGAACCGTCCTGAGTGAATTACGTTCACGACCACAGCGTGTGTGGGTCACAACGATCAATGGGGCTCTGTGTGATCCTGTCACAAACGACAATGACAGAATTTATGCTCAAGTTCCATCACAACGTCTGCGTCTTTGTTCGCGGGAGATGATTCGCCCGTGCGTGATGCCGTCTCCACTCGAAGACCGAATCCGCTGAGCAACCGGGAAGTCCACCGGAAATCATCTCCTGCTTCCAGTTCGCTGAAAGGCCCTGCGGCGTAACAACCTGGCTTTTTCCGCCACGACCTGAATGCTCAATTCACCTGACCCCGATCAACCACTTCCTGCCACCGTCCCATCGTTGACGCCACCGGCTTCAGGCTGTATCACTGCAGGTTCGCTGCTCTTCGCAGGTGATTCCGGAGCATGTGGCAGCTTTTTGCTTTTGACGCCGAATACCTGAATTTCCCGGTGCAACAGTCCCAGTAGTGTTTGCAAAAAGGCAATGACCATGGGGCCGACGAACACGCCCGCTGGTCCCAGGGCCTGAACTCCACCAAGCACTCCGATCAACGCTGCCAACGGATGCATCGAAGAACGATCATGCAGGACCCAGGGTTTAATGACGTTATCAATCGTTGAAATCACGCTGGCACCGTAAACCATCAGCACGATACCTGCCGTCGGGCGGTCATCAATGAAAATCAACCACAGGCTGGCGGGCAACCAAACCATCGCGGCCCCCACGAACGGAATCATCGCGGTCAACGTCGTGACCGCCGTCAGCAGGAAGACGGACTCCAGCCCGGCGATCTGAAAACCCACGCCTGCAAGCATTCCCTGCACCATCGCAGCAGCCAGACTTCCGGAAACGACGGCTCTGGAAACGCGTGTAAATTCGTCCAGAAGTTTTTCCACGTACCGTTCTTCCAGAGGTGACAGAGTCATCAGCTGCCTTGCGATGCGCGGCCCGTCCGCGAACAGGAAGTACATGGTCACAATGAAGATCATAATGCCGAAGACTGTTCGGCCAGCGATAATTCCCGCGCGACCGCCATACGAAGAAATCCAGCCAGGCGTCACTGCGAAAAAGCTGCTCGTCCAGTCCCGAATCTCTTCCGGTGTCGGGTTGGCGATGTCCCTGACGACGGCTCTCGTGGCTCCTCCAAGGAACTCAATCCTGTATTCCCGAAAACGGCGGGCCGCTGTTTCCATGGCCTGCTGATAGGCCAGAGTACCGGGTGTCTCCTCCCGAGCCGTCGCCAAAGCATCCAGCATGAGTTGCGCTGCCGATGGTTCCGGGGAGTTACGGTGTTCGCTCAGCGTATCCTGCAACCGCTGCAACTCCTCATAAAGACGCTGCAGCGCTTCCGGATTGCCGCTGGCGACGGCACCTTCGCGAGCCGCGGCCAACAGTCGTTCAAAGGACCGTTCCGCAAACCGCATCTCCACGACGTGCGGATAGTCGAGTCCCAATGAATATCGTGCGCGCTGCAGTTTATCCTGAAATTCGCCATCGTCCAGATTTCGCAGTAACTTTGCGGCTTCGTTACCCGCCAGCAGCAATACAAAACTGGATGGCGCAATGACCAGCAGCAGGACCGCAGTCATCGAGATCACGGCTGCGACGCGATTTCGACCTCGCAGAGCCCGCTCACACCATGTGTAGAATGGGCGGAACATAACGACACTCACCATTGCCAGGAAGAGCGGCAGGAGGAGTGTGGAAGTGACCTCGAAAAACAGGACACCAAAAGCGCCGGTCACGAGTACCAGTGTCACAAAAGAAAGAATCTTTGCCATGAGTATCAGCCTTGTTCCGCAAATGAAACGCCGAAAAATAACCGGTCATTACGGATCCTTAAAGTCGGTCAGGTCAGG
>JAGQQS010000184.1 GCA_020426105.1 Planctomycetaceae bacterium | reverse complement strand
CGCAGATCCTGACCCTCAAAGAAACACCGGCCATCGCCGTCCTGGACGGCAGCAAATCGATGGGGCACGTCGCAGCGACCCGGGCTATGGAACTGGCGATTAAAAAAGCCGGGGAAGTCGGAACCGGAACCGTTGTGGTCAAGAACAGCCATCACTTTGGCGCCGCCGCCGTCTATGTTCTGATGGCGGTTCGCGCAGGCATGATCGGTTATTGCACCACGAACACAGGCAGAGCGACTGTGGCCGCCCACGGAAGTACACAGGCCGCCACCGCCAATAATGCGATCGCCTGGGGCGTGCCGACACGCGAAGGTGCTCCCTTTGTTCTGGATATGGCATGTGCCAAAACTTCCTGGGGCAAACTGGAAACACAGACCATGTACGGGCTGCCTGTTCCGCCTGGTTACGCGCTGGACAGTGAAGGTAAAGAAACTACAGATTCTTCCGCGGTGAAAACGCTGTTGCCCGCTGCAGGTCCACGTGGATATGGTCTGGCCATGATCAGCTCGATCCTGACCGGCGCACTGGCGGGCGGTAAAATGCCCATCAACAAAACCAAGCCGCCGGAAATCGAAGGCTCGGAACACTTCTTCTACGTCATCGATCTGAAACAGTTTGTCGAAGAAGCACAGTTTGATGCCGAGCTTGATTCCGCCATCAAAGCGATTCACCAGTTAAACACGGTCAACGAAAACGAACCGGTCCGCCTGCCGGGCGAACTGGAATGGGAACAGACCCAGCGTTCATTAAGCGAAGGTCTGCTCGTACATCGTGACCATGCCAACCTGTTGAAAGAACTGGCGGAACGCATTCGCTTTGATGTTCCCTGGTAAAACGACGACTGATTTTTTCTCAAACTATATTTGAGGTTGAACTGATGTCTGCTTCACGACAATTTTTACTCCTGCTGGCTGTTGCAGCCTGCTGTTTCATTACCAGTGAGTCTCCACTGAGGGCTGGAAAATATAATCCCGTGCTGGATGTAGGCGACAAAGCGCCAACGTGGGATGAGCTGCCGGCAACGGACGGGAAATCGTACTCAAGTGATTCTTTTCAGGATAAAAAAGTTCTGGTGATCGCCTTTACCTGTAACAGCTGCCCGTATGCAGTGGATTATGAAGGCCGATTGAACCAGCTGGCACAAAAATATTCTGCGAAAGATTCCCCCGTCGCGGTGATCGCCGTGAACGTGAATCTGGTACCCGCGGACAGCCTGGAAAAAATGAAAGCGCAGGCGACCGAAAAGAAATTCGTGTTTCCCTACCTGTTTGATCAGAGCCAGAAAATCGGCCAGGAGTTTGGAGCGACACGAACCCCTGAGTTTTTTGTGCTGAACAAAGATCGCAAGATTGTCTACATGGGTGCGATGGACGATTCCACCGACGCCAGTAAAGTCAAACAGGACTACGTTTCCGCAGCAATCGAAGCAGCCTTAAACGGGAAACAACCGGAAACGACGGAAACCATTGCGATTGGCTGTAATGTTCGTTACAAACGCATTCGCAGAAAGAACTGATTTCCCCGCTTTCCTCTCGGCCGCGACTGTTACCCTATGACCAAATTCAATCAGATACATATTCAGGACTGCGTGACAGGCATGCAGGAACTGGAAGCGGAGTCGATCGACCTGGCATTTGCCGATCCGCCGTTCAATATCGGTTACGAATACGATCAGTACGAAGACCGTCTGGAGAGTGAGCAGTATCTGGACTGGTGCCAACTCTGGCTGAAAGAAGTCGTGAGGCTGTTGAAGCCCGACGGTACCTTCTGGCTGGCCATTGGAGATGAGTATGCCGCTGAGCTGAAAGTCATGATGCAGCGCGAGCTGGGTCTGACCTGCCGCAGCTGGGTGATCTGGTATTACACGTTCGGAGTGAACTGCACGAACAAGTTCAGCCGCTCGCACGCGCATCTGTTTCACATGGTCAAGAACCCGAAACAGTTCACTTTCAATGCCGACGATCCAGCGATTCGCGTCCCTTCGGCACGACAGCTGGTCTATGGCGACAAACGGGCGAATCCCAAAGGAAGACTGCCCGACGATACCTGGATCTTGCGGCCCCAGGATATTCCCGAGAGTTTCCAGGCGGATGAAGATACCTGGTACTTCCCCCGCATTAACGGCACGTTCAAAGAACGTCAGGGCTGGCACGGCTGTCAGATGCCCGAGCAGATTCTCGGCCGGATCATCCGTGCCTGCTCGAACGAGGGGGAACTCGTCCTCGACCCGTTCACCGGCAGTGGCACAACACTCACTGTCGCAAAGAAGCTCGGACGACAGTTCCTCGGTTACGAACTCTCCGAACAATATGCACAAAATGCGATCGAGCGTCTCAGCGGCATCAACACGGGCGACGAACTGGACGGCGTCGAGAACCCATTGACCAGCGCCCCCTCAACCGCCAAAGGTGTCCGCCTCGACGACCGCGAGAAACGCAAGCCGCATCGCAAAAACACAACACAACGAACTCTCGACCTGAAATGATGACACCCTCTCCCCTTGAAGGAGAAGGACAGATTCTGAGCCCTTGCGAAGAATCAGGGTGAGGGGGCAGCGCGGATTGTGTTGAGGGTTCCCGAACTTCACTGACGTTGACCACGATCCCGTCCATCCCCGTACTGTGCGCGCTCGTTCCCCCTCACCCTGCCTTCTGCGCTTCGCTTGAAGGCTGCCCCTCTCCCTCAAGGGGAGAGGGACGTCACGCGACCATCAGGTTGAAAAATGCAACCCTCCCCCCTGCCTCGTGCTGCTTATGTTCATGTGCCGTTTTGTCGGCATCGTTGCGGGTATTGCGACTTCCCCCTCATTGCTGGACGGGACGATCTGATCGCTGAGTACCTGCGGGCGTTGGAGATCGAATTGGCCGAGGTCGATGGCCTTCCGGAGTTGGACACGCTGTTCTTTGGCGGCGGCACGCCGACACATTTGTCGCCCGATCAGTTGCGGGAGTTATTCTCGCTGGTGACCGGCACGTTCACTTTGGCGAACAACGTCGAATTCAGTGTCGAGGCGAATCCGCTTGACCTGACGGATGAGACGATCCGTGTGCTGAGTGATGTCGGCGTCACGCGGGTGAGCCTTGGAGCACAGTCGTTCGATACGGAGGCACTGACGGTGCTTGAACGTGACCATCAGCCGAAAGACATCGTTGATGTCGTCGAACGGTTGAAGCAGCACGGGATTCGCAACCGGTCGATCGATCTGATCTTCGGCGTGCCGGGGCAGTCACTTGAGACATGGGAGCGAACACTCAACGCGGCGATCACCTCCGGCGTCGAGCATGTGTCAACTTATGGACTGACGTACGAGAAGGGAACCGCGTTCTGGAAGTGGCGGGCCAGCGGCGTGCTGCATCCGACCGACGAAGAGACCGAACGAGACATTTATGCGTTGGCGATGGAGATTCTGACCGCGGCTGGGTTTGAACAGTACGAAATCTCGAACTTCGCACGTGAGGGATTTGCGTGCCGGCACAACCGGGTGTACTGGGAGGGACGCGAGTATTTCGGATTTGGACCGGGTGCTGCTCGATACCTGAACGGAACACGCTCGACGGCGCAGCGTAGCGTGACAGGTTGGCTCAAACGCGTGCTTGCTGGCGAATCGGGCATCGCGGAGTCGGAGACGTTGTCGCGAGAGCAGCGTGCTCGTGAAGCCGTCATGCTCGGATTGCGACAGACGGCCGGCATCCATCTCGACACGTTCACGGACCGCACCGGGTTCACACTGCGTGAGTTAGCACCGGAGGCGCATGACCGCTTTCTCCGGGATGGTTTGCTCGAAGAGTTGAACGGCTACGTGCGACTCAGCCGTGAGGGACGCTTCCTCGCAGACACAGTCACCGCTGAGTTCCTCTGAACGCGATCACTTCTCCTCCCCGATCGGAGGCTCAGAGGAGGGTGGTGCGGGTGGGCGTCTCGCGGGACCGGACGGCTCATCCTGCAGCGGCGGATCGGCGGATTCATCGTCAGATTGTGTGTCGGCCTCTCCGTCGAATCTGACGACGAGGTCCGTGCTGCCGACCATCAGATTGACCTCCAGCGGTTCGTCGGAAACATTCCAGGACACGGCTCGCATATTACCGTTCCCTTCGCCTTCGTAGATGGTCTCTCCTGTGCGTTGATCGATCAGCATCAGTTTCAAAAAGGTCGTCCCCACCCGATTCGACGCCCCGAACATTTGAGCTCCCGATGAGAGCACCAGGAACGGCCAACGCCCGGGCAGCAGAGGATCAACGACCTGCGGCGGCATCTCACGGCTCCACAGCAATTCGTTCGTCTTGCAATCGAAGGCGTAGGCCGGTCCGTTAATCATGTTGACGTCTTCGACCTGTTCGGGCAGTAGTCCCCGCACCTCCTGTGTTTTGCTGACGTGTTGTTTCGTGAAAAGAATCCAGAGATCAGGGGTGCTGAGCACGCTGAGTTCGTCGAGCTTCTCCGGCAACTCGATCTGTGCCTGGAACTCGACTTCACCGTCCTCCGGATCGAGGACCTGCACCTGCCCATCCTTGCTGACTACGACGAGCTTGTTACCATCCCTGGGAATCCAGGAGTGGTACTGCGGAAACGCCCGCTCCCAGAGATTTCGACCGGTCACCGGATCGAACATGGCGAGCGTGACTCCATCTCCTTCCGGCTGTCGAGTGAGAAAGTATCGCCCCCAATCTGCCCCTTGCCGATGGGTTTCGAGCGTCTCGGGCAACTCCGTCTGCGCAACGAATTGTCCGTCGGCCGCTCGATAGATGTGAACCTCTAACTTCGCATTGCGGGGTCCGCGAAAGACAAGCACAACGTATTCGTCATCGGCGAAAATCTCGCTGCCGCGTCGGACGTTGGCGACGTGCCACAGTTCGTCTCCGGTGTAGGGATCGATCGCGTACAGCGTCCCCCCTTTCTGGTAACAGAACACATCATCTCCGAGGGGACCGACGTTGCCGAAGTACTCATCGGTCATCCGATCCATCAACAGGTCGCCGCGCAGTCCTCGTCCGACCTGCTGTTGTCGAACGTCCGGGCGTCCGAACGGTGCCAACTCCGATTGACTGGTGACCTCATCCTCGAAGATGACTTCCGGTTCTTCGCGATTGAGTTGATTCAACAGTTGGAACTGATGACCCAGAAAGACCAATGCCTGGTGACCGCGCTGGGTCGAGAAGTTCGCGCTCGGCATGCCCGGCATCATTGACGAATGTCGTGCTCGCGGCCAATCGACCCGACCGTCGCCATCGAAGGCGCCGAGTTGCCCGTTGGTGTGAATGACGAATCCACCGTCATGCAACAGTGGATCGAACGGTCCAATGCGGCGAAGGATCATCGGCCCACGTGATGCCCGCCCCGGTTGTTTTCTGACGTGAATCTCATCGCGCGGCCACTCGATGGCAGACTCTAACGCGGCAAGGATTGTCTCGTCCTGGCTCCAGGATTGAGCGACCTCGTTTCCAGTCATCCCCTCCCATGCGACCACATCCGAGAACTCGTTGGACAGCTCATCCAGCAGAGCCCGGACGAGCGAGCCGCGATGACTGTCGGCGTACAGCCGGA
>JAGQQS010000183.1 GCA_020426105.1 Planctomycetaceae bacterium | reverse complement strand
ATCATTGTCAGACGCTTCACGGCGCACCACTGATCATGCGCTACGAGGGTCTCGACAGGAACGCAGAGTACAAAATTAAACTGGTTGAGTTCGGGAGGTTCGGTTCGACGATTGATCTGACTGCGGACGACAAGTTCCTGATTCATGGGCCGAGACGGACCGAAGTTCCCATATGGCCGATTGAATATGAAATTCCGCCGGCAGCCACGGAGGACGGCAGGCTGGAACTTAAGTGGGGCCTTGTCGAGGGACGCGGGACTCAGGTGGCAGAAGTGTGGCTGATAAAGAAATCAAGTGACCAGTGATTCCGGCGGCAGTGATTCATTGACTAATACACCTGAAACGATCCAACCGAGCCGCGGGCTGTTTGATTGGGAACAGTTCCGCTTCGGGATTGCGGCGCTGTTGCTGTCAGCTGCCGTATTCAAGATAATCGACATGCCGCAAATTCTTGCCGGCGACGGCCTGTTGGCTGCGATGCCGCGTCTCGTAGCCCTCGCGGCATTCGAAGCGGCAGTGGCCACCTATCTGGTCGTGGGGAATCGTCTTGGCTCATGGCTGCTGACGTTGACGACCTTCTTAATCTTTGTGACAGCGGCTGTCTACGCCATGGCAACCGATCAGTCATGTGATTGTTTCGGCAAACAGCTGACTCCTGAAATCATAGTCGTCGTTGACATGGTCGTATTGCTCTGCACGGGACTACTGCGTCCGCGCGGCGTGCGGATGGCTGCTCGAAGTCTGATCCGGCAATGGATCATCGTGGCTGTGGTGGGAGGCTTGATTGCCGCGCTGGCGGGTTGGCGCTATGAAGTACTCTTGAGACAAGAACGATCACGATTACTTTTAGCCGAGTTGCTTGTTGGGAATCCATGGCCACTGAACGGAAATACGGATCCGTCGCTCGCAGAACTCAGCCGCGGCAAATGGATGATTCTGGTTGCCCGGGAGGACTGCGTTCATTGCAGAAACCTCGTCGCCCGACATTTCGCTGATCCTGAAACGCACCGAATTGGTGAGCGAACCGCGGTATTTGTATTCGGAGGCAGTGATCACCGCTGGCGATATCAATTTGATCGTGTCGCCCTCGATTCTTCCGGCAATGAGTTGCCTGACTGGCCAAATGGCGAGCCGTATGTGATCAACCCGGCAGTTTTTGTGGTGGATGACGGAATCGTCACAGATGCGTCGGAGGGGGCGGAAACAGATGAATTTCTGGATTCACTGCTGAGGGACCGCGAACGAACAGATTTGCATTGACGCGTGACGAAGACAGAAAACCCCATCTTTTGGATCTCAATTGGAGTCCCGCGGAGCGACTGCTGCTTCTGTCGCACCTGTCCGGCAATATCCAGAAAATGTCCCCAGATTAGCCGAAAGTATTGATATTCTGAGGAATTTACTATACAAGGGGGTGGACGATAGGTGTCTTTTGTTTCTCTGTTTCTTAGCGGTGAGAGTTTTTTTAGGAGTAAATGCATGTCGAGAAAAAGAAAAAGCGGATTTACGCTGATCGAGCTGTTGGTGGTGATCGCCATCATCGCGATCCTGGTTTCATTGTTGCTGCCTGCTGTTCAACAGGCTCGGGAAGCGGCCCGGCGAACACAGTGTAAGAACAATCTGAAGCAAATCGGACTGGCCCTCCACAACTACCACGATGCTCACAATCAGTTTCCTCCCGGACGCATGGCTCCAGGGAAGGGCAGCCCGGCATTGGGGACTCCTGAGTGCTGGTATGGCTGGGTGTCACCACTTTATCATGCACTGGCGTATATCGATCAGGGCAATGTCTACAATCAGCTCGATCATTCGCAGACACGAGTTCGTATGGGTTCACCTCTTTGCACGAACAATGCTTTTGTGCGAAGCCTTGCCATTCCGGCGTTCATGTGTCCATCCGATCCCGGCCATCAGTCGGGTGTCAATACGAACAGCTACCGAGCCAACTTTGGAGTGACCGTCGCTGGCGGGAGAAATTCCGGGGACCAGGAGCAGGTTGATCCCGTCTTCACAACACGTATTGCGGGTGAGATGGACGGTGCTAAGGGTGGAGCTTTCATCGATAAAGGCGGCTTGAATGTTGGGAAATTCATCGATGGTACCTCAAACACAGTGCTGTACGCCGAACGCAGTATTGGAAGCCTGACCACGACGGCTAACAAAGGAAGTTACTTCTACAGGGTTGGGGGATCGAACATTATCACCACCAGTGCGTTCGCCACAAACACGACTCCCGTGGTTGTAAGCGCGTGTACGACTGCGGCAACTCCCGCTGAAGTTGCAAATTCCGCCAACTACAGATCCGATTTTGGGATTACGAGCGGCGATGATCCGGCGTGGTTTTACTCCAGCTATCAGCATGGAGCATACAATCACATTTTGGGCCCAAATTCGGCGATCCCAGACTGTGGATCCGGCTCGATTCCGGACAGCCCACAAGAAGTGTCCATCATGAGTGCCCGCAGTTATCACACCGGCACCGTTACAGTCGTCCTTGCGGACGGCAGTGTGCGGAGCGTCAGCGACAGCATCGACCTTGGGGTCTGGCAGTCAGTCGGCACTCGAGCCGGTGGTGAAGTTATTGGTGAGTTCTAAGATTGTTCCGACCTTGATTCTTTCTGGCTGCGAATTCGGTCGAGAGAGTCTTGTTCATCAAATCCATGACCGCTTCCGGCTGCGAAAGCAGTCGGAAGCGTTTCAGTTTAGGCTGACCGAATTAAATTTCCGTCATCCTGTTTTCATGCAAGACCATCGTTTTCGACGTGATTCTAGCGCGTCAGGAGCCGAGAGCAGTCTCTGCACGCAGATACGCTGTCAGATCAGAAGCTTT
>JAGQQS010000182.1:438-3156 GCA_020426105.1 Planctomycetaceae bacterium | reverse complement strand
GCTCGCAGACAGTAAACATAATGGATCTGCTCTTCCTGACTTGGTGCTTTCGCCAGGAGGCTGAGGGTTTTCGCAGCAACGTCCCGGTCTTTCAAATACACCAGCATCCGGCAAAGTTCGCGGTTCATTGCCGGGCTTTTCGATGGGTAGAATTGATTCAGGACGCCGCAGATGTCCTGCGACATCTCCGAGTCCGGTTCACCCATTCGAATGAAGCAGAGCCCCAGCACACGCAAGGCGGAAAGGAATTGATCTTCTGAGAGTTGATCCGGACTGAGCTGACTCATGGAATGCACCAGCGGCGCCTGCAGTTCCTTGCTGCCGCAGCGTGCCAGTGCCAGCAGAGCTGTCAGTTTTGCATCCGGGCTCGAGTTTTCTGCGAGTGCTTTATCCTGCCAGCTCGAGACCGGCTGGTGTTCCAGCGCAATACGAGCGGCAAAACGAATTGCACGGTCTGCATGTCCCAGATACGGCCATGCGAAATCAACCGCGTTCTTAATGTCTGCGCGATGCAGCGTTTCCAGCTGATGTCGGATCTTACGCTGAGCGGTCCCGGAATCAGATTGCGCTACGGCAGGCGCCGTCGATTCTGTTCCCGTGTAGGTGACGCGGTACAACCCCGATTGAGTCTTCCGTCCGCCAATCGTGAAGTACATCGCCTGATCGACTGGATTGATCACGATATCCGTGACGGGCAACGGCGCTCCGAAAACAAATCGTTCCGCCTCCCCTTGATAGCTGGAACCGTCGGCAGTCATATGCACTGCATAAATCACGCCGTAACTCCAGTCGCTGATAAACAGCGATTTCTGATACTTCTGCGGAAATTTCGCACCTGTGCCGAACGTGATCCCGGTCGGACAGCCAGGGCCGATATCGACGACCGATCCGAGACTGTCCGGATAGTACGCCGGCCATTTTCCGGTTCCTGATCGCCAGCCAAATTCGGCACCGCTCGTCACATGGTTGACACGCGTCGGACGATACCACGGAGAACCGACATCCCATTCCATATCTGCGTCGTAGGTGAAAAGCTCGCCTTCCGGACTGAAGGCGATGTCATATTCATTCCGAAACCCATTTGCGACGAGTTTCCATTCCTGGCCATCCGGACTGACCTGCGCAATCCAGCCACCGGGCGCCATCTGGCCCACCGCATGACCGCCAGCGTCCCACATGCGGGGCAATAACTGGTCTTCATCCCAGTTGCGCGGAACTCGAGAATCAGAAAAATCGGTGATCGGAGTGTGATTGCCGCAACAGACATACAGTGAGTTTCCGTCCGGTGACAGCACAATCGCGTGCGGTCCGTGCTCACTCCCGCCCCGCAGCAATCGCAGCTGCTCGGCGGTATCATATTGATCATCGCCATCGGTGTCTCGTACTCGATGCAGGCCCACCAGAGATGCTTCATTGATATTCGTCATCACGTATAAACTGTCAAATGCACACAATAGCCCCTGAGCCATCCCGACATCCACATTGATCGCTTCGATTTCAGGAGCATCTGTGGAACCCTTTTTCTGCGGCGTTACACGATACAGTTTGCCGTACTGATCCGACACAATCAGCCGACCTTTCGCGTCAGTGGTCATGCTTACCCACGACCCCATTTCTTCACTTGCTACGGAGTACAACAACTCCACATCAAAGCCCTTGGCGATCTTCATGTCCTTCACAGGGGTCGCGTGAGGGACAGGTGCGGCGTCATCTGTCAGCGTAATGGAATCAATCAGCAGGTCCCCTTGTCCCCCCATGGGATCAATCCGAATTGAAGTCACGGGGGAATTTGTGCTGAAATACAGATGCACCGTGCGGGCCTCTTTTTTTGATCCGCGGAGACTCCTGGTGACGGAACGCTCCTCTGCCGCTGCTGGCTCTGCTTCTGTCGTCCAGAATACCTGAAAACCGATGTTGCCCGGAAATTTGGCCGATATCGAAACCCGATGTTGTCCACTGCGGCCGTCCACCTGGGCCGTCATATGAGGATCATTGCCTGTGGAACGAAGCTTCAATTGTCCCTCTTCAAGTGACAATTCAGCGTCGTTGCCCGGCGTCCAGCCGATGGGCTCCTGGTCAAAATTCCAGCGAGCGATCTCGTCAGCGCGTGTAAATACCGCCGAGCACGCGGTCGATGCAACGGCGACCAGAATTGGCACAAAAAAACGACGCAATTTCATATGAAGCACCATGAAAAATATCGCGGTCACGCGCCGAGTTACGAGCGCTGAAAGGCAACCGCGACACAGCCGGGACAAATACAGGCACAATTCAGATTGCCACGAACTGTTAGTCTGACCTGGGGAAGCTTCGGATTCAAGCCAATTGATTGAATTGAACCGCGAACCGACCAGCCTCAATGGCGGCACAATTTGTGAGCTATCAGTTCCAGACACAACGCGGGGGCCTCGCTGCGAATGCAGCGACAGCATGTAACCCCACGCTTCCGGCTTCAGCCTGTGTTTTGAATGCCCAACCTTTGCAAGCCCCTGAATACGGTCTGAGCTTGTCGTAAGTACATCGCGCCTGACTTTTTCTTCATCCTGTGTTCCCCGAGTTCTCCCGCATCAATCGCCAGAGTCTCGTATTTGACGCAAACTGCAACTGCTTTCGTTGAGGAACCACTTGAAATCGTCCAGGATAATTTGCGGAATTTTAATTCGCATATTTGTGTCCCCCGGTATTTACAGGTATTGGTGTCACCGCCTTATGTGGCAC
>JAGQQS010000182.1:0-349 GCA_020426105.1 Planctomycetaceae bacterium | reverse complement strand
TCGACGGCGACTGCAGGCATCGCGTGCGGCTCACGATATTTGCGATATTTTTGTGGATTTTCCTTACCGGCGGTCTTCGCCCTGCAGCCGGAGTCGAGTCAGAAGTTGCTAAGCCGAACATCGTTGTGGTGTTATTCGATGACCTCGGCTGGGGACAGCCTGGGTGTTACTCCGCTGGATCCAATTTCCGCACACCCCATCTGGATCGCCTCGCGACGCAGGGTATGCGGTTTACTGATGCGCATGCTGCCGCCGCTGTCTGCACGCCAACTCGATACGGCCTGCTGACTGGTCGCTATCCATGGCGTCTCGGCCAGTTCGGCGTGTTGACAACGTATTCCCGGCCCAT
>JAGQQS010000181.1 GCA_020426105.1 Planctomycetaceae bacterium | reverse complement strand
TTTGGGTGGCTGATTTTTACCGCACTGCTGGTTTCCCGGTATTCCGAGGTGATTGCGCAGCCACCCCTTATTTCTCCCAAGCCGAAACTGAAGTCGTTGCAGGCTCCATCGATCGAGCCTCGTCGCGATCCTGCCTTGCCCGACGAAACGACCGCCGGCAATGATCGGGATGCATGGTTCCTGATCGAATACGATGGAGCGACCATCGGATACGAATCGCTCACAACGACAGATTTCATGCGCCCGGACAGCGAATCAGAGAAGTCTGATCCACAGGAGACACTGCTGCCTGTTCGTCGAATTCGCGAAACACATTTGAAACTCAATCGATTCGGCAACGATCTTTCGGTTTCTGCACACCTTGAGACCGTTGAAACTGTGGATGGAACGCTGCAACAATGGTCGCTCAGACGGACTGCAGGTGACGGCTCGACGATGCAGCGGTCGGCGGTGTGGGATCCTTCGCGGCACGCTTTTCTGCTCAAGGAAGTGTCGCCAAGTCAGGAGAAGGCTGAATTGCTGCAGTCGCGTGTGCAGCCACGTTCGCCAATCCTGTCCGCCTGGCTGGCCGCACCGGAGCTGCAGCGACCGCAGCAATGGGCAAGTGCCGTACTGTTCCCGGAGACATCAGTCATCGCGGATGTGGAAATTCGTCGGCTGTCACCACAAAGTCTGCGACTGAAAGACGGCACCACGATTGCCGTTACGCGATACGAATACTGGCCTTCGAATCAGCCGGATCTTCGCTCGACCTTATTCTATGATTCTGAGCAGCAGCTGGTTCTGATTGAACAGCCATTGCTCGGACGAACACTAAGATTCCACCGCACTGACGCCGCAACAGCGCTCGGGGAGGAAAATCTTGAAGCACTTGATCTGCAGTTTCTGACAGGCCTTCCCCTGCGACGACCGCTGCTGAATCTGGAGAAATCCAGCACCGTACGCATGCTGGTCGCTGTCGGCGAATCAGAACAAATTTCGTTGCCTTCAGGCGACTTTCAGTCAGTCGAACAGACCGTCCCGCACATGCTTATTGTTACCCTCAGCCGCCCGACCGTCGAATCAGACAATTTAACGATGAGTCGTACTCCCCGCGTCCCTAAACGCCCCGACCGGAAATTTACAGACAACTCGCGATGGCTCAATTCAAAAGATGACGATGTGCGACGAATGGCTGCCATTGGAGGGGGGGCCGTCTCGGAGCCACATGAAAAATGTCGACGATTGACCAGTTACGTCGCCTCACATGTACGTCTTTCGGCGTTCTCAACTTCACTGCGTCCAGCCAGTGAAGTGGCAAAATCCAGGCAAGGGGACTGCACCGAATTTGCGGTCCTGCTCGCCGCACTGATGCGCAGCGAAGGCGTTCCATCCCGCGTTGCCGTCGGATTTGCATACGTGCCAAATCCTCCATCACTGGCGCCCCATATGTGGACGGAAGCGTGGATCGATGGTCAATGGATCCCGTTTGATGCGACACTTGGTGTTGAAGTGAATCCACTCACGCGGGTCAAAGTCACTGATTCGCCGCTGACCGACAGCGTCACAAGCGGTACTCTGCTGTTCGTACCGCTTCTTAAATTCATGGGGCGTGCGACCGTTGAGATTCTGCCAGAGAAAAACTGACGGGGCATGCGGGCTGTCGAATTAGTCGCCCGACGGGCTCGTACGCTTTTGATTCAGTCGCCCACGAGCTCGCCCCTTGGGTTTACAGTGCGTTTGCGCTACAAAAACGCGGTCATTTCCTGCAGCAAAGGTCGTGAGATGAACTCAGGGAGGCTTAAATCGACGGCCTTCAGCCCAGTATGAGAAGGCTCACGGGACAAGGGATTCAGTGCCCCGGATCCTGATCACCTGCGACTGGATTTACTCATCGCGAATCACTTTGACAGCGTTCAGAAACGGAACACCCTGCTTTGGGACGAGCGTAATTGTCAGGTTGTCGCGTATTTCGACATGTTTGATTTCCCGAAGCAGCGCTGTTGCTTCGCTGCCGTTTGGCTTCGTCGCGACGACACTCGTCAACACGGTTTTACCGTTAAACTGGACGTCGAAAACAGTTTCTTCTGGTGCAACTTTGCCGATGTCCGCGAAGTGCAGTTCAACGGAGAATGTGGCTGGCGGATCCTGCGGTCCAAGCAGCGGCAGAGAAATCTCCTTCAGCCCTTGTGCCCGGGAAGTGTAAAGCCATGGAATCTCAGCTTCCGTGACGGCTGTCGTGTCTTCATTGACAGCTTCATAACCCCCGTTCTCAGCAAATTGAGGCAGGAGATCCAGCTTTACGTCAAGTGATGTTTCCTGATAGGCATTCCGCCGCGGGTACGACAACCACACCGTACCGTGGGCGTCCTTGCGATCACCGGGAGCCCCCAGATTCAGTGCCAGATGCCGCACGGGAGTCTTTAGTCCGACAGAACTGTAGATCGCCCATGGCTGACGTTCTTCTCTTGGTTCGAGCACGATAGTGGATGCGATCGAGAAGAGACAGACGCACCCGGCGCTGGCTTCAGGAATCATCACAAGTCCGTTCGCAGGAATTGCATTGATCCAGCAACCCAGACGATGGCCGGCGAAGTGCCGGATACCCGCATCTTTTTCAAGATCCATGAAACCCGTAAAGCCGGACCGAAACATGATCATCCCAGAATCGGCCCCGGTCAACATACCACAGTGATGGCCCGTCCGCATCATAGACCACGGAACATCAGCGCCGGTGATGGGATGCTTTCGCGTGAGCTGTTCGCCCGTTTGGAGGTCAAACATCCAGGGCTCTGCGAGCACCTTGTTTCCCACGAGAATCGGACGATGCCGGTAGTTGGCGTCTTTAGCCCACAGTTTGTAGCCATCATCAGCCGACAACGCGACCAGACGACGACGGGAAAACTCCCCCGCTACAAATTGCTTCCAGTAATGTCCGTTTGCATTGGCTCCGCACAGAATCAGCGTGCCATTCTGGTACATCAGTGTCAGCATTCCACCCCCGATGCCGATGTCACTGCAGTCGGTGACATCAACCGGGTTGGACCAGAGTTGTTTGCCAGTCCGGGAATCAATGGCGACGGCACGCCGCAGATCGGCCTTCTTCAGCCGGTCTTCAGCGATGTCGCGTGCTGCCCCTGTCAGTGATTCAAGCTCACTCTTGTCCTGACGCAGGATTTCCGCGCGTTGCTCGCTGGTGATGCTGCTGTCAATAAAAAACACGCGGTCAGGAGCGATTGCGATCGTGCGATGGGAAATACTTTGTCCCTGATATTCCCACAGATGCTTACCTGTTTTCAAATCGATCGCAAAAATACCGTCGGTTGCGTCAGCCGTCCTGCGACCACGCCGCCGCTCCCGAGCGTCAATCGATTCCATGACGGTGGCGGTACCAAACAAAATGTCATCCTGAACAGCCACATAGGCCCATTGATGCCGACCATCATTGCGGGATTCCGGCAAGCGATGAACGCGTACCGTCTGACCGGTAGCGGCATCGAGTTCAAAGCATTGTTCACCAATGAAGTGGTAGAGTCGATCTTCGGTCGCAGCAAGGTTTCCGGGACTGACGTTCATATAGACTCCCGTGCGAATTCCCTGGGGATTGTCGTGGTTCCACAGGAAGAGACCGTTGTAGGCATCGTACGCGCGGATCGTGGTCTCGCCCTGAACAATCAGTCGACCACCCACAGCGAGCGGACCCACAGCGCCGTCATGACGATTCACCATATCGCCAATTCCCGGGTCGCCATACCACAACACTCCGAGCCCCCCCTTAACACGTGTGTCGTTGCTGACGGCAGTATTGGCAGGGTTCCCGTATTGATGAGACCAACTGCCGGCTCCGGGCAGCGCTCCCCTGGACAACATGGCCCATCCATCGGCCGTTTTCTGGCTGGTTTCAGCCCGCGTAATCAATTCTGAAGCGGTCACTTTTGCGACGAGTGCAGCGGCTTGAGTGGCATCACTGCTGTGTGGCTGACCGAAACACATCACGCCACCTGAAGGTTTAAGGTGTCGAATAACGCGTGAAGGATCTGTGGTCGATATTCCGGTCTTCACATACTTGTCACTGACGATCAGATTTGCGAAGTAATTCGAATAGGGAATATCAGAACTGTCGAATTGATGGACAGTGACGCGACTACCGTAAACACCCGCTTTCGTCAGATTTGCTCTGGCTGCAGCGACTTTTGCCGCGTCTGATTCCACCATATAAATTTCCAGCTCACTCTGTCGAGCGAGCTCGTATGCCAGTTGTCCTTCTTCTCCGTCAACCACGAGACAGAAACCTCGCTGAATGCCGGTCTGAGCCAGAATCTCCTCGGCAGCTTTCCGATACTTTTCATCGACGGGAAACGTGGTCAGATTCGAGGGGGGCGCTGAGGTGGGTTCACCATTTGCGAAGGCGTAGATCCGGCCCCTGTCGGTACTGACGACAAGACAACCGTCGGAAACGGCCATCCCGCTTACCAAACCGTCAACTTCAGTCTGCCATATTACTTCCCCGCTTTCGACAGAGTAAGCTGTTACCCGGTTCTGGCCACCCAGGAACACAGTGGCGGGCATGGCCAACACGGACGCATCGTCCGCCGTTTCTTTCTGCCATGTCACGCCGATATTGGCAATTTTCAGGATTTCCGCATTGGCATCCTCGATCGATTGCCTGATTTCCGAAATCCTGTCGCTGTTCTTTTCAGAACGCAGCAATCGCGTCTGATCGTATATTTGCATTTCCAGCCGATGCCGTTCGCGGCTGTTGATGGCATATTTGAGGCGATCGAGACGAGCCAGTGCCGTTCCGGTTGCCACGTAGGCATCGTTGCCGAGCACTGCCATTTGATGGCCCGCGAACCACCCGAATCCGGCGTCGCCGGTCTGTTCTTCCATCGCCAGCAGATGATGTTCGCCACCGGAATAGATCTGTCCATCCGCGAGCAAAGCGTTGGTGCCACCCACGACACCTCCGGCCACAGTGCGCCACGGGTGAGTGCGTTTATGGATGAGCTTACCCGTTTTGCGGTCGAAGGCTGCTGGTAATGAGCGACCTGATGGAACAAAAAGCAGACTGTCGCTGGCCAGCAGGTATCCCTGTGGTGAAAGATCATTTCTGCCTGCATCTTCGGCACTGAGACTATCCTGTTTCCAGACCAGAGAACCATCATTCGCATTGACTGCATACAGGTAGACATTTTCGTGGGGAAAAACCCCTGCCCCGAAATAGGCCACACCATTGTCCACCAGAACACCCGTGCGAACAGGCCATCGCGAAATCATTTCGCCTCGAGCAATCAACCAGTCGTCTGCCGGTCCGGCACGGAACTGCCAGTGCAACTGACCGGTGGCCGCATCAACGCAGTAAACATGACCGTCATCCGATCCGAAATAAACCCGGCCTGCGACAACCGAAGGTGCCAGACGAATCGGCGCACCGGCATAATAGGTCCAGTGAGACATCCCGGTCTTAAGATCCATGCAGTGCAACTGGTCGTCAGTGGCGCCAAAATAAAGTTTGCCGCCTGCGATCACCGGATGAAACACGTCATCGAACTTCGTTCGGTTGCCGATGACCTTTTCTTCGAAGACTCGGCCCTTACCGTCGGTCCATGCCACTTCTGGCAATGCTGCCGATTCATACTTCCAGGCGAGATTCAACGGCAGTGAAATTTGTTCGTCCGTGGCAGAAGTTCGCGCCGTGTTGCCTCGAAATGTTGGCCAGTCCGCGGCCTGTGATTCCCCGAAAGTGGGCAGAAGTGCAAACAGGAAAACAATCGAACTGCAGACGACGCTAAACGAAGGCATAATCGACTCCTTTTGACGCGGGACAACGGGAGCGTGAAGCGGTGACCACGTACTTAAATTTCTGGACTTCAGCAACCTGCGCCGCAAACTTAAGCCCAGTCACTGTGATCTGCATCAACATCATTCAAAAGGTTGAATGCCCGAACAAGTCTTCGTAGACTGTAGCAAGTCAACCTCGATTCTCCCAGTATTACGCTCATGTTTTGAGATTCCCGACAGTCCGCATCTGCAAAGCGAGATCACCCATGCGACCACGCACCCTTGCCACCGCGGTGTTGATCCTCGCGGCAACGTCCTCGCTGGCGGTTGCCTGTTCGGTGCCCGTTTTTCGCTATGCGCTCGAACATTGGCGACCTGACCCTTATGTCGTTTATGTATTCCACGCTGACGCGCTTTCGGACGAACAGAAAGCAATCGTTGATTCGCTCCAGCCTCGAGATACCGAGGGAAATTCATTGGCCAACGTCATTGTCAGGCCCATCAACGTGAATACTGACGACGACCCTGTCACGCAGCAGATCTGGCGGGACCATGCATCCGAGACGCTCCCGTGGATGGCCGTCCTGTCGCCGCCGAAATGGGGCCCGGCCCAGACTGTTTTTCAGGGCAGGCTCACCGCTGAAAATGCCACTTCGGTGTTAGAGTCACCGAAACGGACAGAGATCAGCAGGCGTCTCCTGAACGGGGAATCGGTAGTCTGGGTCCTGTTGGAGTGCGGACGAAAGGAAGAAGACGATGCTGCATTCAGCGTCCTTG
This sequence comes from Planctomycetaceae bacterium, assembly GCA_020426105.1. GTDB lineage: Bacteria > Planctomycetota > Planctomycetia > Planctomycetales > Planctomycetaceae > SXXK01. Next base: position 1,484 of record JAGQQS010000181.1, on the reverse strand, counting down.
AACAGGAACTCCGGAAACAACAATCGGAAATTAAACTGCCGGAAATCGAAGAAGAGGATCTCGGTGATTTATCTGTCGCACCAGATGCTTTGAAAGTCGTTTTCTCGGCGATCCGAATCGCCCGGGATCATGAAACCGAGCAGGCATTTCGGGACATGTTGCTCCGAATTGAACCAGATCTGCTCGACGAACCACAGATTAGTCAGCCGATGGCGATTCCTGTCTTTGGACGCGGCCGCGCCTTGTACGCGCTCGTCGGCAAAGGGATTGCTCCCGACGTGATCGAAGAAGCATGCGTGTTTCTGACCGGAGGATGTCAGTGCACGGTCAAAGCTCAAAACCCCGGTGTTGACCTGATCATGAATGTTGACTGGGATAAGATGGTTGTTCCAACCCAGGCCGATGACGAACCCCTGCCACCGCTGGCCGGATTCACCGGGTTTGGGCAGCCGGATAACACGTCAGTCATCAACGTCAATGGCGAACCTGACTTATCAGAAACGCCTCCGCTGGAGCAGTCAGCACCCGCTGCAATGGCTGTAACCGTTTCGCCGACCGACACAGGACTGAATTCGTCGATAGTGGGACAGGAACAGGGGCAGGAAGCGCTCGCTCCAGCCGCGGATCAACGCAGTGCAATCGACACCGACACTTCTGTAACTCACGAGGCGGCGTCAACGGGAATTGGACGGAATGTCTTTTTCGTGTTGATGTCTCTCGTCGCTGTCGTGGTCTTCACAACATATTACTTCCTGCCACGTGCGAATTGAACGGGAAAGCATATGAGTGTCTGGCGTCTGGTAATTCGGGAGATCTGTCATCGGAAACTCAGTTTTCTGCTGAGCGTTCTTTCTGTGGCAACGGCCGTCACATGCCTCATCGGTGCGGAAACGCTGTTGCGGGCTGATCGTTTGACAACGGATCAGTTGCTCCGGGACAAACACGTTCAAATCGAAGCTGCCGTTGCGGCAAAAGAAAAATTAGTCAGGGATGCCGGTGCAGAACTCGAAGACGCAATGCGGAAACATATGCTTGGTCTGGGCTTTAATATCCTGATTCTGCCCAAGGGACAGTCTCGCTCGGAATTGTTACTGAACGGGATGACTGAAACCATGCCCGAAAATTATGTCGATAAGCTCAGCCAGTCCGACATCGTGACCGTGAATCATCTGCTTCCCAGTGTGACTCGCCGCGTGGAATGGCCGGAGCAGGGACGCGAAGTTATTCTGATCGGCACCCGAGGTGAAGTGCCGATTCAGCATCGGGCCCTGAAGAAACCGTTGCTGGAAGAAGTGGCTGAAGGAAAGATGGTGGTTGGCTACGAGATTCAGAAGGCACTGGGGCTCAAGGTCGGTGATTCAGTAACCTTCCGCCAGCAGCAGTTCACAATCTCGGGTGTGCATCCGGAGCGGGGCTCCACGGATGATGTCACAATCTGGATCAGTCTGCGTCAGGCGCAGGAACTGCTGGGCATGCAGAATCTG
>JAGQQS010000180.1 GCA_020426105.1 Planctomycetaceae bacterium | reverse complement strand
CACGAAACGAACTTTTCGATGGCGTACAGTTCGCACATCTCGTGGCAAAATGCAACGTCGCCAGTCCCGATGGAAGTCTATCCTTCATTGGCTTTTGACAGTTTGTTTGACAACCGGGGAAGCCGTCGCAATGAAAGCATTCTCGACCGGGCTCGTGAGCATGCAGCGAGCTTGAGTCGCCAGGTGAGTGCAGGTGATAAGGCAAAGCTTGATGAGTATATGACGAGTGTTCGTGAAGTTGAAAAGCGAATCGAGCGAATGCGGGGAGGACAGCAGCAGGCGGCGGAGCGATCGGCCGAAACAGGACAGGCATTGGCTGCCATGTCGCGACCGGACAATGGTTTGCCGGAAGACATTCGCGAGCATATGCAGTTGATGTGTGACATCGTTGCTTTGGCCTTTCAAACGGATCGGACTCGAGTGGCGACATTATTGTTGTGTCGCGATATCTCAGGTTTGTTTTATCCGTTTCTGGATGCGCGCAATGCGCACCATTCGGCGTCACACAACGATTTGTCAGACGAGTTTGAGCGGATTACGCGCTACTACGTAAGTCAATTCGCTTATCTGGCTCAGCGTCTGGATGGGATGCGCGAGGGTGAGCGATCGGTGTTGGATAACTCGTGCTTGTTGTTTGTGAACAACATGTGGTCGGGAAGCAAGCACGATTCGACGCGCGTGCCTTTGCTGATGGCTGGTGGTCTCGGTGGGACGATTGAGACTGGGCGAGTGCTCGAGTTTGGTGATCGGGCCGATGAGGATCGTAAGCTCTGTTCGTTGTATCTCAGCATTCTGCACAAAATGGGAGTGAAGGCTGATAGTTTTGGTGATGCAGAAAGTGTGTTGGTTGAAGGGTAGAGCGGGGAGCGGGGGATTGCAAATTGCAAATTGAACAATGCAAATTGGTGATTGGGCAGGTTGGGTTTTCGCTTTGCGAACGGCTCTTGGGGTGCGCGGGAAACTGAGCGCGGAGTTCAGGAAATTATAGGGGTTTTCGCGGTGCAGAGAGATAATGCTGAGCCCCTCTCCGCTTCGTTCCTCAGGAGCGAGGGGAGTTAGAGGACACAACATTAGGCTATTTTAGGATGGAGTGGGCGACTTGGCCTAGGACGTCGGTGAGACTTTCTTCTCGGCCTTGATGGAAATACGTCAGTCGCTCGTGGTCGAGGCCCATCAGATGCAGAATCGTGGCATGCAGATCGTGCAGATGCACGCGATCGACAACGGCTTCGAAACCGAATTCATCGGTTTCTCCGTAAGCCGTACCGCCTTTTACTCCGCCGCCAGCCAGCCACATTGAGAACCCGTAAGGATTGTGATTGCGGCCCGGGGCGTTTTGCCCTTCGCTGAACGGCATTCGCCCGAATTCACCGCCCCAGACGATCAACGTTTCATCGAGGAGGCCGCGGCGTTCCAGATCAGTCAACAGTGCCGCGATCGGTTGATCCACCTCGGCACCGTGACGGCCATGATTCTTTTCGATGCTTTCGTGGGCATCCCATGTTTCCTCAAGATGACCACCACCCGAATACAACTGCACAAATCGTACGCCGCGTTCGATCAACCGTCGGGCCACGAGGCAGTTGCGTCCGTATTCGTCGGTTGGCTGCTGCCCGACACCATACATGGCGAGCGTCTCTGCGGTTTCCTGACTGAGATCAACCGCTTCCGGCGCTTCCGTCTGCATCCGAAAAGCAAGTTCGTATGAACCGATCCGGGAGGCCAGTTCGTCACCTCCCGGTCGTGCTGCGAGGTGTTGAGCATTGAGACGCGCCAGCATATCGAGTTGTTCGCGTTGTGCCTGTCTGGTGAGATACTCAGGCCCGCGCAGGTCAAGGATCGGATCTCCAACCGGGCGAAACAGTGTCCCTTGCCATGCCGCAGACATAAAACCGCTGGACCAGTTGGGCTGACCACCAATCGGACCACCACGTTTATCGAGGATCACCACGTAACCTGGGAGGCTTTGGTTTTCCGTGCCCATGCCGTAGACACACCATGACCCAAGGGAAGGTCGACCTATGAATGTCTTGCCAGTATTCATCGCGACCAGGGCGGATCCGTGTGCATGACTGTCGGTATGGCAGGACCGGATGACAGCGAGCTTGTCGGCGTGCCGGCGTACGTTCGGGAAGTAATCCGAGATCAGCAGGCCGCTGTCTCCGCCTGGTCGAAATCGTCTGAAGGCCGGTGTGAGGTATCCCACTCGGCGACCACCGGAATTAATATAGGATTTGCTTTCCGGCAATGGCTGACCGGCGTACTTCTGCAGTGCGGGCTTGTAGTCGAATGTATCGACCTGGCTGGG
>JAGQQS010000179.1 GCA_020426105.1 Planctomycetaceae bacterium | reverse complement strand
GAAGTCCTGAGCGATGGTGGAATGGACGGACGCAGAAAGAATACCTGAGAAAAAAATCAGAAGCGAAAGTGATTGATTCATGGCCCGGTACTTATTTGAGTGATTGTGGAGTCGTGACCTGCGGTGAAATAAGTAATGGCCTGCAGCAAACAACAGACCTGCACGGCCAGAGTGGTCGCGGTAGTTTAGAACTCCTTCAGCTTTTGAATGGCCTGTTCTCGATTTGATTTCGCTGCGTCGGTCGATGTTCGGACCAGAGAAAGATTAGAATCGTCGATAACCCGTGATGGTAGAGGTTTGCCATGGCTTGCTTTCTGATGGTAGTTGTTGACTGTAACCGCGAGTGTGTCCTGCTGAGTCGGCCTGTTATCGCCCACGCTTCTTTCGCAGCACGAATTGACGGAACAGGGCATCATCCAGCACGTTGCCCGGTTGTTGAATCCACAACGACCACTTACGATTTTGAATTCGTATTTTCAGTCGTGGAACGGTCACAGTGGATGCCCCAGCCCGATGGTCTTCCTTCGTCGCACTCAAGAGATGCTTCTGAGGAATCTCGATTCGGCCCCACCTCCAGAACCCCATGGTTTCGATCCGAAGTGTTTCGTGATCCTCAGACAGGAGAATTCTGGTCACCACCTGATGCGCCATGAACACCATGAAGAAAAAGGCACCAGAAATGACCAGTGCAAGTGGCAGCGAAATCCCAATCCGATGTGACAACGGTGCCAGTTGTCCGTCGTAGCCGTCGACCGGATTCAGTCCATGCGAAGTGAGGGTCTCATAAGCCAACCGCATTCCAAAGTACCAAATCACAACAAAAAGCAGGCTTAGCACTCGCAGACCGAGCAGACTTTTGCCGCCAGTGAAGATGGGTTTGAATTGTGCCCTGGAGGCGAGGGTTGGATTTGCGGCCGTCATTTTCGTCTTCTCTGAATTCAGTCTAAGAATAGGTCTGGATTGTAAATTTCCGCTTCACAGCTGAGTCAACGAGCCGAGAACGCAATTCTTCCCGGAAATTGCTGCTTCCTGTCGACAGACCGTCTGGCCTGCCCCAGGCGAAACTTCGACTGCGGCGGCCAGTGCGTCGCAGACTAAGAAACGACTGGATTCTAATAGCGTTCGACTGTCACGGCTTTGGGAAACTCTCCATCAAGTGTGAACGTAAAGACCCAGGCGTCTGAGTTGTTAGTCTCGGCGTCGACGATGGCACCAACGGCGATTGCCGTGCCATCTCTGCCTTCGGCCAGTCCATTGATTCCCGTGTGGCTGTCGCCTGGAAACGACCGCTGCCAGACCGCTGTTCCGTCACTTGCCAGGCGTGACAGCGTGGCGTTAAACTTTCGCCTTTCATCGGGAAATTGCGTCTCACGACTTCCTGCCACCAGATAGCCGCCGTCAGCCAGGGCCACGACATGCGAAAACCCTGCACCACCGGTCAATGTGAAGTGGGCCCGGTAAAACGGATGAGCAATCCAGAAGCGGTTGCGATGCGTCTCGATCTGTTGGATCTGAGCCTGCGGCTGAGACGATCTGCAGAGTGCGGAGGTCGTTTTCTCCGTAGTGCTTCTGCCATATTCGATACACGGTGACGTCCCATGGTTAAGGAGTATTTGTTCGAAGCCGTTTCGGCAACCGCAGGTTGCACTGAACCGTGCCTGAACTGACAAAAAAGCCTGGCAAAAAGACTTAGCCAGGTACGGCATTCTTCAGCGCCAGAGGCGGCGCGACTGCCAACCAATCGCGCCGCTCCCCGGAACTTTACAACAGCAACCTCACACGCCGGCGTTCACTACGGTTTCTTTGGTGCAGCGGGCATGTCTTCCAGCGTCGAATCGTCCGGAAGATCTTTCGAATCAATCGGCTGGATCGGAACCATATCTTCGGATTCGGGGATGACCGGCATCTTGCCTGGCTTTGGAAAGGCCTTTTCCGGAATATCATCCAGGTTTTCCTTCTGGTCCGCCTCTTTCAGCAGCGAATATTGCTCGCCATCCTTACCTTCCAGGTCAAATCGTCCCCAGTAAACTTTTCGGACAGGATTGTAGTAATACACATAACGCGAATAACGTTGTTGCGTGGAATATGTCTGAGGATAGTAGACGCAGTAGTGGTAGTTGTAGCTTGAGTAACTTACGGACGGTTTGTAATAGTAGCGTCTCACGTAATAACTTTGCTGAGGCCGATAGCTCCAGTTGGAGTAGTACTGCCGATATGCCATCGTCGCGGCGGAGGCCGATTCTAATCCAAGGTCACTCACAAAGAATGAACTTGCAGCTATCAGACCAAGAATCAAATTTTTCACGTTTTCATCCTTTCACATCATGCAGGCAGAACAGGATCGATTGCTGCCATGACACAGTTCAAGGAAGCTCTCACCATTGTGAACTCTTCGCCGAGTCGAATCTTCCCACTAATCCCGAATATTTCCGAACTCATCCCAAAAAACTCAGCCAGACCGGGAATGTCTCAGGCAAAATT
>JAGQQS010000178.1 GCA_020426105.1 Planctomycetaceae bacterium | reverse complement strand
GACGGCAGCCGGTAGCGATGGCTCAGTGTGCGCACGAGCAGCGCTGTGCGTCGCGTCGCCAGCGATTCCCACAGCAGCGCCATGAGTGTCGGATTGTAGGAGATCTGACATTCCTCCGGCGATATGTACCGGATGACTTCATCAGGGTGCACAATGGCTTCAGACAGAAACGCCAGCGCCGGAGTCGCGATTCTGGCCATCAGATTAAATGCGCGAATCAGCAGATGGGCTTCAGGAAGATTTTCGCAGCCTGTTCCCAGTTTCTTCCAGATAAAGGCCACTGCGTCCAGCCGGAGTACTTCGACGCCCGTATTGGCGATAAACAGCATCTCTTCCGCCATCGCGCGAAAGACGGCGGGATTGCGATAATTCAGATCCCACTGAAAACTGTTAAATGTCGTCCAGACCCAGGCATGCATTCCGTCGTGCCATGTAAAATTTCCTCGACGCACTGTTGGAAAGATTTCGCGGAGAGTCTTTTCATATTCGTTGGGCCAGTGGCGATCGGGAAAAATGTGATAAAACTGCTGGTACTCACGCACACCCGCTTGCGCCTGCTGCGCCCAGTCATGATCTTCTGATGTGTGATTAAAGACAAAATCCAGAATCAGAGAGATACCGACCTCGCGCAGATCGGCCGCCAGGAGCCGCAGGTCTTCAATCGTGCCGAGTCGGGGATCAACCGCTCGATAGTTACTGATGGCATAGCCACCGTCATTGTCACCGGGCCGAACCGCAAACAGAGGCATCAGATGCAGACATGTCAGGCCGAGGTTTCGGAAATACCCGATATGCTGACGCAGCTGTCCCAGATTATCGCTGAAGAGATCGACGTACAAAGCACCGCCTGTGAGTTCCTGCGCCTGAAACCACGTGGCGTCATTGATCCGCTGAAGATCCAGTTCGCGGAGCTTTGCCGGCCGATCCAGCATGGCCTGCGCGGCGGTCTGCAGAATCTGTTCCAGGTGGTAGAAGAAGTCATACCGCGTGCCGTACAACTGGAGCAAAATGCCGAACAGATCAGGCCAGTGTCGCTGCAGTCGCTGCAGAAATTCCCGCTGCTGATGCGCGTCGGGCTCAGCCTGCCAGACAGAGTCCAGCCGCGGGAGTATTCTCTGAAGCGAAAGTTGCGCCTCAAAAGCGATGTCGGTGACGCGGCCTTCGTCATTCGGTCCAGTCATTGGGGATCACTATGTCGTTCAGAAACTGATAATATTGGATACCTTCCAGGATGCCGGCTGCGTGGGATGCGTTGGCAAAATAGATCCGAGGCCGCTTTCTCAGATATTCGAGTTCACTGCCGTGGTTGCCCACGACGACACCCAGTGTTTTGCCCAGCAGCATGCCTGCGTCGTTGCCTGAATCGCCCGCGACCAATACCTGTTCCGGATTGAAGCCCCATTTAAACAGCAGATGTCGCAGACATAAACCGCTGCCGCCGCGAACCGGAATGATATCCATGTACATACCCAGCGATATCACCACCTTCACTCGTAACCCGGCTTCGCGGAGCAATTTGCGGATGGCCGTCTGATTCGGAGCGACAGCCGCATCAATTTCGTAACACACCTTGTATTCTGACTGATGCTCTTCTTCCTGGGGGAAGACGCCCGGAAGGTAGTCAAGGATACGGCGAACTTCGTCCGGCTGCCACGCCTCACCGATTTGCCTTTGCCACGTCAGATCCGGTGTCAGATTCTGCCCGTAATGCAATCCCGTGCCGCAGTCCGTCGCCAGGACATCCGGTCGCGGCAGATGTAATTCCTCCATCAGGCTTAATGCACTGTCAAGAGTTCTGCCCGTGGCAATGCCGAGGCCGATGTGATCCGCGTTTTTTACGATCTCGATAAATTCCGCCAGCGATTGATCATCGCCAGTCAGCGTGTTGTCAAGATCAGTGATGATCAGACGATCAAATTCCGGAAGCTGACGACTCTTTGCCCGGTCCATCGCTGCCGGTCGTTCGGCATGGTTGACGATATCGACGACGTCGCGCAGATAGCGATCTGCATGCATTTTCCATGTGTAGAATTCACGAGCCCCCCGAATGCCGTTCGCGGACCATTCGTCCCAGTGGCCTGATTCCGTCAACACTCGCATCAGGGCCTTTTCAATCGCCTCATGGTCCAGCGGATCAATCAGTAAACCATTCTGGCAGTTTGCAATGATGTCCATCGGGCCGCCGTCGTTGGTAGCCACCACCGGCAATCCACTCGCAGCCGCTTCGAGCAGCGTCAGACCAAATGGTTCGGTTAAAGCAGGATTCACGAACACGCCGCGCTGCTTTGCGGCCAGTCGGTACAGATCCGCTACATCGTTTGGAAGATGCGACTTTGGATAAGCCACCAAACCGTAAAGATCGAAGCGATCAATCAGATACAGGACGTTGTTCAGAACGGACTGCTGTGCTTTGGGTAACTCCCGGAGATCATCTCGGGATCCCATTACCAGCACAAGATTTGCTTTCTCCTGCAGCGGTTCACTTTCACCGAATACCTGCACCAGCGTTTCCAGATTCTTGCGTTCATCCGGACGACACATCGCCAGAATGACGGGCTTTTCAGGGTTCTTCAGAAACCAGCCGATTTCGGTCGCGATGGGTGGCGGCGGCCATTCGGGTGGCGCCGGACAAAATGCCTTCAGATCGACTCCGGGGGGAATCACTTCCATGCGTTCCGGCTGATAATGATCATAGATGCCGTACTGCTGCTGAACCTCCTGATTTGTACTCGTAACCACCATCGATGCCGTTTCAAGGGCCATCTCTTCGGCTTCGATGCGCGTCTGAAAACGGTATCGTTTTTCGAGCGATGCCTGGTTGTCGGAACCGAGCAGCATGCGTTGTCGTTTGACGCGTCCCAGAGAATGACCGGTAAATACGAACGGAATATGCAGCAGTCTGGACAATTGCGCCCCGGCGAATCCCGCGTCCGCGTAGTGCCCGTGAATTACATCGGGCAGACCATGTCTGCGAAAATGCACGAGCATCTGATCGATAAAGAAATCAATGTACGGCCAGAGTGATTCCTTTTTCAGATATCGCTTGGGGCCAAAAGGAATTCTCACCAGCCTGGCGTTGGGCCCGATGACTTCTTCAAGTTGTCCGTATTGCGGATCGACGCGGGGATCAATGACCTGTCGCGTGATGAGTTCAACGTTTCGCACGTCCTTGCGCTGCCCAAGTTCGCTGGCGAGCTCAAGCACATAACGAACCTGGCCACCGGTGTCGGCGTCGCGCCCCAATTCCGGTTCCTGAACCCGAATCAGCCCGTGCAGACTGATCAGGGCAACCTTCAGGCCATTGGCTTCAGATGGCTGATGCATGGTGATGCTGCTTGCGTTTGCGGGTGAACATTTTCGCCCACTGATATGAAAACGGCCCTCAACAACCGCGGAAACCACGGGAGGAAGAACGGGATGCGGTGAACCCAATCGATCGGAAACAACAGGTTTCCTGAGACAACAACGCGACTCCTGATCGTGGTACGATTATCGCACAATTCCACACACGCCGCAATTCCCGCACGCAGATGTCGGAGCAAACCCGCGATTTCACGCGATTCCGGATGGATCTTTCTGATCGAAGAGCGCAAAAGAGTGTCAGCGACGTTGATTTGACTTCAGGCCGTCCTTGCGGCCACGTGGTGATTTCAAGCCCCGGGTTTCCTGCTGCAGCAGTGGCCGAGGTTGCGTCGCCGAATGGGGAGTCTCGAACGACGCACCGGCGGATGACGGTGTGTTCGGCTGGCACAAACGACGACACAAGGCGATCGCTTTCTGCGATCTGTATTTCATCGGCGAAGTCGTTCGGATCACGGGGCCGTTAAGGTGTAAAAACCTTTGATCGCGAAGTGAAGGATTGAGCGAACAGAAGCTCAGTC
>JAGQQS010000177.1 GCA_020426105.1 Planctomycetaceae bacterium | reverse complement strand
AAGCGTTGACGTCGTTTGCATGAAACCACTATAAACCCCCACCGTTTCGATTGTCAAGTGCCCGGCACCTTGGAATTTTGTCGATGATTGTCAAGTGCCCGGCACCTTGGAATTTTGTCCGGCACCTTGGAATTTTGTCGATTGTCAAGTGCCCGGTACCTTGGAATTTTGTTTCAGCGAAAATTCATCGCGTGATCGATTTTACACAAAGTGCATGGCACTTGGGTTCCTGCAGTTGGGTTCCTTAGTTACGGACGCAGATCAAAAAGTTCGCCTAAACATTCATCAAGGTGGTTGGCACATTTGTTCCCATTTGTTCCCCCACGTCAAAGGCCCGAGAAGGAAAACAAACATTTGACAAAGCCCAGATCGCCCAAGCCACAAAGAACGTTGCGACCAGCAAGTTCAGTAATATGAGGCTTAGAGCCCCAGAACTAGCAAGCCATTTTGTCGCGTCTCCTTCACGGAAAATTTTGCGAACTCGAAGGATTCCGAGAACAATGGAAATACTGGAAAGCAGCAGAGTACCACACATTCCTGCTGCTAGGACCAGTCAAAGGTCGTGTATCGTTTCAGCCCGATATGCCCAGCTCTCACGGTGTTCCCAGTATTTTTCAAACGTCCAGTCTCCTAAAAACAGCGATCCCAGCGAAGTGAAAAGTAGGCAAAGACTACTCCATGGATCGTAGGAGCCCAGGGCTGCATTAGTTCCTCGTTCCTTTGGGCCAACAGTGGAATCATCGTTCATCATCGTTCATGCTCAGTTGGGCCAAGTGTCAATGTCATTAGGATTCAATTCAATGCCGAGCACGGAACAAGCCTCTACTTTTGTATCAAGTTCGCAGTGAACTTCCCAAGCCACACTTTTATATCCAATGCATTGTTCCTGCAAGAAATTGCCTGCGCTGTAGTACGCAGAGAGCAAAGTTCTTGGGAATTCGTTTCCAAAATTGTAGGCGATTATCAAGTGCCCGGCACCTTGGAATTTTGTACCTTCTCCTGGCCGTGTTCGACGACAAGTAACCCGAGCCGACTTCAATGCCAGTAAACATTCGGAGCGTCCTCCCGTTTCTCATCGCGTGCTTAACCGCAGGTGTCGCCGCGCCGCACGCCGCCGAGCCAATCGCACCGAGCGGAGGGGCGCTGGCTCGAACGCGGCCTCGCGTGATTGTCTCTACCGACATTGGCGGATCCGACCCCGATGATTTTCAGTCGATGGTGCATCTGCTGCTCTATGCGAATGTACTTGATATTGAAGGTCTTATTTCATCGCCACCGCAGCAGGGTCGGGCAAAGCACATCAATGAAGCCATAGACGCCTACGAAAGCGACTATCCGCGGCTGCGTAGCCATGCCAAACACTTTCCCGCCCCCGGCTCATTACGTGCAATAATCACGCAAGGCGCTGTAGACGTTGCGCCCCCTCGAGGCTGGGATTCCGCTACAGAGGGATCGCGGTGGATCATCTCTCGGGCCAAAGCGGACGACGAGCGACCGTTGTGGGTGCTGGTCTGGGGCAGTATCACCGACGTTGCCCAAGCTGCCCACGACGACCCGACAATCAAAACGAAGATTCGTGTTTACTCAATCGGTTCGTGGAATACCGCGCAGGACCGCGCGGCACGAGATTATTTGTTCACGAATCATGCGGATATGTGGTGGATCGAAAGTGACACGACTTTTCGTGGAATGTACGTCGGAGGAGATCAGTCAGACGACCTGGGAAATCTAAGCTTCGTGGACCGCCATGTACGAGGACATGGGGCGTTGGGGGCGTTGTTCTTCCGCAAAAAACGAGACCTCAAGATGGGTGACACACCCTCGTTGTTGTATCTGCTGCGCGGCGATACGAATAATCCTCAATCACCGCATTGGGGTGGTGAGTATGAAAAGACCAGTCTCGGCGACAACCACTGGTCTGATCAACCCCGAGAGTCATTGGTCGAAAGCGGCTACGCGGGAGCCAAAACAGTCAACAAATGGCGTCAGGATTACCTTCGTGATTGGCAACAACGCATGGACTGGACGCTGGAGAAATAAGCTCTCATGGCCAATACCAGAACCGACCTGTCAGGCGGCGGCAATTCAGCGATCAGGGTTCCACATAGTCGATACGGAACGACTTGTTCGTGATAAATACCACGACGACGTCCGCCTCAGCACTGGCACCGTGCTCCATGGTTTCACCTTCCGGAAACCAGACGAATGACCCCGGTCCGAAAGTACCCCGGTGCGTTACCAGGTTGCCTTCGAGGACGAACATGGCATGACCGCAAGGGTGTGTGTGATTCGGATTGACTACTCCCGCCGGATAGCGTACCAGCCTCACCGTCATACCGGTTTCCGGGTCGCTGTACAATTCCTTTCGAAAGAGCGCTCGAGCGACCTTTTCATTAAACCGTTCTTCCCACGGCATGTGATTTGTGTCGATGGCAACGAAGGCAGAACCAGGCATTGATGTCTCCAATCATGTTCAGGCTTTTGGGGTTTACAACAAATTTCGCTGCCATTGAGTAGAATCGCAGTAGACAACGTTTAGCACGCTCGGGGCTTCCAACAAAGGCAACGTAGCCTTCTCTTTCGCTTGCCATCGGTCGCTTGCCATCGGTCGCCATTGAATTGAGCGACCGACGGCCGGCTTCGACGAAGGTAACTCCGCTCGCCTTGTTTCGACAGTGTTTGGTCACTGTGAACCGACGTGGCGAAAAAGCTATCGCGACCATGCTGTTACTTTTGCTCACAAACAGGCTGCCCAACAACGATTGCCCCACAAACTTTCAACAAGAAGTCTATCACTTGCCCCTGTCCAATACACAATCCCAATCAACCCAACAAAGGCAATCGTTGCGAAATCTTTGGTCTTCCGAGCATGCTGCGGCGTTGTCTAAAGCCAGTCCTGCAAGCGAGCAGCCAGCACTGGTGATCAACCCGGCAACGGTCAATGATCCTTCCGTTCGCCACGTCGGACTTGATGTCCACAAGAAGCAGATCACATACTGCATTCTCGATCTTTACGGAGCGACGATTCGCGAAGGCGAAATCATGCTCACGCGGGAACAAGTCTGATCTGCGTCTCCTTGAAGCGGTGCAGGCCGAGATCGATGTGTTTGAGCTGCGTCTGGCGAAACTGGCGTACGAAGCAGAACGCGTGAAGCTTCTCATAACGATTCCCGGTGCAAGCATTGTGGTGGGCCAGACACTGGTTGCGGCGTTCGGAGACATCATGCGTTTCGTATCCGGTGATTCTGCTGCAAGCTATCTCGGACTGACTCCTGCGACGCGACAGTCTGCCAACTCAGTCTGCCATGGTCCGATCACCAAACAAGGCAACTCAACAGCGCGAGCGATGCTCGTGCAGGCCACGCAACAGTATTCACGAAAGGCTGGTCCATTGGGCCATTTCTTCCAGCGTCTGAAACGCCGCAAGTATCACAATGCGGCGGTGGTGGTGGCCACGGCACGCAAGCTGGCCATCATTGCCTGGCGCCTGCTAACGACTGGTGAACCATACTGCTACGCACAGCGAGTCGCCACGGCTACAGAACTTGGCTCGTTGCGAATCGCCGCCAGCGATGAGAAAGGACGAGGAGGCAGCCCGCGTGGTGTGAAGCCGACCGCCAAATTGTCGGGCGGCAGCAAGACCATCCGTTCGCTGGATGACACGTATGAGAATGAAGGCCTGTCGGTTCGGTCGCCACTGCCGCTCGGAGAGGTCCGTCATCTGCGTGAGACCGGCGCCGTGAACTTCGTGGAGAAAAGCAGCGTCGCAACTGATCCCCAGAGAATCAAAACCGGAACTCAAACAGCCGAAAACACGCGTCGGCAGCCAGAAATTTCACAAACCGAAGAATAATTTCCAGCCGCCCCTTTACAGCGATAGCAGTGGTCGGTGACGACGAGAAGCTCCTGGTGGACAGCAAAAACATTGACCGTCCAACGACTGATGGCCGAAAATTCGAAAAAACAAGCGAACATTCCGGGAGAGACTGGGGCGGTCACAGAGCGTTGCCAACTTCCGAATACCGAAATTCAGCAGCCGAGGGCATCACCATGGCGCTGATCGTCGACGGGTTAAGCGATTCTGCGTTACACCTTAATGAAGATTTTTTTTCGCTCAAGGGCGTACGCGACAGAGGCCAAAAACAGGTAGTAGACCAGGATCCCGCAGATTCCAAGTGGCTGGGCCAAAATCGGATTCCATGCTGTCAGCGGTTGCTGAATCCAGCCGTAACACGCTTTAATGATTTCCTGCGGGGCTTCTGTTTCCGAAATCACGCATTGAAGAATGTAAATGAACAGAGCATTGAAACTCACAGTACTGAATGTCGGGATTTTGATCCGTCCGACATCGCACAGCAGATAAAAGGCCAGCAGAGTCAGAAAGCAGATCCCCGTCGACCATAGCGGGAATGGCAGGGTCATATGGTACGCAGAGATCGGCCAGACGGGTTTGACTTCGCCCCAGGGCATGCTCATCACCCAGCCTGTAGCACACAGGGCGATGCCCAGCGACAGGCAATCAATCATGATCCGTCCATGATCTTTTCTCCGCAGGATATCACAGGCAATTGTCCCCATCAGCAGGATAAAGCACCAGCTGAGCGGTCCAAAGGGACCACCATTCAGAGCCACGTCGAACAGTGTCGAACGATACGGAATCCATTTGAAAAGATACGGGATATTTTCCTCGGTGAGCTTTGTCGTCCGCATGACCCACGGCCCATAAACCGTAAAGCTGACGAGTGCCTGATAGGCCAGCGCCATACAGCTCGCGGCACCAGCTCTTACGATGGCCGATTTGTCGATAAACGCAACAGCCAAAAGCCCGGCCAGACCAATGTCCATGAGAGCGTCCCAGAGCCACCCCATGTAAAGCGCGAAGGCAATCAGAACCAAAATCGAAAAACGCCTGGCCATAGCCTTCCGCGTAGCCACTGCGCCAGCGACCTTACTCCGCCGCAGCCAGGACAATCGCATACTGAGCCCCACCACAAACATGAATATCGGGGCGACCGTATCCGCATACGTAAAATAGTTCTGATGGTGACTCAACTGGTCGATTTTTACACCGAACATACCTTTCGCATTTACGAGGATCATGCCGAATATCGCATACCCCCGAAGCTGGTCAATCGACAACAAGCGGGGAGGTAGTTCGGGCTCTGATGCGGACATTGGAAAGTTCGATGTGGGAAGGACCGTAGGACGGGGGTGCGTCAGCAGCACTGACGTGCGTTGTTGAGCTTAACAGTGATTGCTGAGGAATTCAAATTGCAGAAATCTGTGTCCTGCAAATGCGTTAATCGCGGCGACCTGATGCCCCATTAAAAAATTTTGGAGGTAGTGGACGCGGCGACGAGTCCCGGTCAGCCCCGCAAC
>JAGQQS010000176.1 GCA_020426105.1 Planctomycetaceae bacterium | reverse complement strand
CCGGTTTTAACCCGCGCAATGACAGACAACCATCCGCGACTGCACTCGGGGCCGGATCCCGCGCCTGTTACAGCAAGCACGGCGAAATATTCTAAACGCTTAAAACGGAACGCTTCTGCGGTAGCGGAAGTCGTGAGTCTTTCGAAGTGGATGGGAAATCAGAAATCTTGTCAAATCGCCTCACAGCGTCGCATTACAGCCCGGCGTGCTGTTGGTTCAACACGGAATTCAAGAGCCGAGTGTATTTCACATACTCATCGCTGTCTCGAAACTTCGCCTCTCTGGGGCCTTGCCATTGAATCGTAACAGACTCCCTGAGTTTTGCGGGCGAGCCACTGAATACGACGACCTGGTCACTTAGAAACACGGCCTCCTGAATATTGTGGGTGACCAGCACAGTGGTCAGTTTGCGATCCTCGTGCAGACGCCGAATATCCTCCTGAAGTCGCATTCTCAGAAAATCATCGACTGCAGCAAATGGTTCATCCAGCAGCAGGATGGTCGGATCAGTCGCAAGAGCACGCGCAAGCGATAGTCGCATTTGCATGCCTCCCGACATTTCTGCCGGACGCTTCGCCGCATCGTGCGCCGCCAGTCCCACCTGTTCCAGGAGCGAAATGACAGATTTGCCATCGGCCGCTGTCGATGACTTTTCAGAATTTTCGGGTCCCAGCTCCAGCGGCAGACAAAGATTCTGCGCGGCCGTCCTCCACGGCAGCAACGTCGGGTGCTGGAACACGAAACCGACACGTTGCTCAGTAGCTCCAGGATGATGGACCACGGATCCGAAGGTGGGCGTCTGCAGGCCGGCAATGAGCCGCAGGAGTGTCGATTTTCCGCAGCCGGACGGTCCTACGATCGTGACAAATCGGCCACCGCCAATCGCCAGATTCAAATCTCGAAATACGGGCTGGGCGCCCGCGCTGAATTGCTGGGTCACCTGCTGGAACGCGAATGCGATCCCTGGTTCGGTAGTATCTGACATGGTATCCATCTTAAACCGTTCCGCACAAGTTATCCGGACAATACATTTTTTGTCCTGCTGCGGGTAATCCGATTGCATCATTCCCGTCGTCAACGGTGGTTAGTTATTAAACAACGTGGTGGCGTAACATCGTTTGGAAACCACTCGGAGCGATACAAACGTCACGATTCCGCGGAGCCTGGCTCAACGGATTCTTCCTGAGCTTCAGAGGCCGGCTCACGCACAAATCGATAGCCGGTACCCCGGATGGAGAGCAGGTGTCTGGGTGACGACGGGTCCTGCTCGATCATACGCCTCAGACGCATCACAAAGTTATCGATGGAACGACTGGAGATATCGGCTGAATCTTTCCAGACGTCCGACTGCAGTCTTGCGCGCGACAACACGGCGCCATCGTGCTCCAGAAAGTATCGCAGCAGCTCCTGCTCTCGCGTTGTCAGTGCGTGGACTTCAGTATTTCGCCGCAATTCAAATCTGCCAAAATCCACGGTGACGTCACTGAACCGCACAATGTCCTCCGTGGGTCGCACAGCTCGTCGCTCAAGGGTCCGCCGCCGCCGATTGAGCAGATTATTGACACGGCTCAGAAGTTCCGGCAACGAGAACGGTTTTGTCATATATTGATCAACACCCACGTCGAATGCCTGTACCTTGTCCTCAGACAACGTGCGAGCCGTCAGCGCCAGGATCGGGATTTCGGTGTCCAGACGTCTCAGGACACGACAGATTTCGTAACCGCTCATTTGCGGCAGCATTAGATCAAGCACCACAAGATCGATCGGCGGCTGGGCTGATTCATAGATCTCCAGCGCGGTAGGGCCATCACTCGCTACGTCAACCTGGTGCCCCTCACGTTCAAAATTAAATCGCAGTCCGCGGGCGATCGCGTCTTCGTCTTCCACCACCAAAATTCTCATGGCCGCGCCTCCTTTCCGGACAAGGCCATCTCAGACACACGTTGACGGATCGTCCGGTTTTCTGACTCGGGAATCTGGAGTTGCCGGCCTGGCAACGTGACTTCAAAGATACTGCCGGTCCCGGATTGTACTTCCGTGACAGCAACACTGCCTTTAAGGAAACTAACCAGCGTCCGTACGATGTAAAGACCCAGCCCGGTGCCGGTTTTTGTCCGCTGGAGTTCATCGTTTCCGCGAAAGAACATCGTGAAAATTTTGCGGCGGTTCTCCGGCGAGACACCTCGTCCGTTGTCAGTCACACGCACGACAACCCGATCGCGCCCCTGCGCCACCGCATGCACCGTGACGCGCGGCGGATGACCACCGTATTTCACGGCATTGTCGAGCAGATTGCCGAAAATCATCTCCAGTAACATCCGACGTGACGTAAGTGCCAGTGGTGAAATCTCAAAATGAAACACTTCCGAGATCTCCTGCTTGTGATGCAGACAGGCGGCCTCGGCGCAGGAGATGAGCAGGTCTTCCAGATGCACGGTCTCCGCCTCTTTTTGATGTCCGATCGCGTCCAGTCTGGCGACCTCCAGCAATTGATTGATCAGACCGTCCAGGCGGGCGAGTTCAGAATTCATGGTGGCGTAGAATTCCTGACGGTCCTGCGGCTCTGGTTCGCGGAGGATCAATGTGTCGAGATACAACCGCAGCGCAGCGATCGGTGTTTTGAGCTCGTGCGTGACGCTGTCGACAAAATTCGACTGACGGCGATTCAACTGGATTTCTTTGATCGTCAGAAATGAATAAAGCGACATTCCGAACAGACTGATGCCCAGCGCGACTGATCCCAGAATCAGCGCCAGCCACAGCTTCTGCAACCCAAGCTGGTAGATCAAAACAACCATCAACGCGATGTTGATGGTCATCAGCACAACGCTGCTCCAGATGGGCAGGCTGAGATGCCGGCGCTTCCTTCGAAAGTTGGCCACGTTTGTGCCCCCCGCAATAACTCAATCCATGCGAACCGCTCACGCGACGGATTGTACCCGTTCACGCGGCAAAACACAGGCAGAAGTTCTGTGATCCGTACCTGCGGAGACTACCCCTCGAACGGCGTGACGGGCTGCGGAGGCCACCAATCTTCAATGTCCAGAAGCCCCAGGATGCGCTCGCGGAGCGTCTGCATCAGGATGTCGCCGCCGCGTGATTTTTTTTGAGTTGCATCAACAACGATCGCTTCTCCGATCCGGAATTCTGCACGCCAAACCGGTTTGACGGTGACATGATCTGTCAGATCCTCTTCCAGTCGCTGGACGGTTTCCACAATACGTTCCGGCGTCAGTGTTCCTCTCACGCCATCGTCCAGATAACCTTCGGGATACATCGAAAGCGTCTGACCGTAATAGCAGTCAGTCAGTTGCCGCCAGCGGGAAGTGCGTTCCTCCATGGTCAGCGTGCCCTTCAGCAGATCCGCAAGAATCACCGACCTCAGGTCTTTGACGCGTACAATCACGTCTCCCACGCGCGCACCACCCAGCCATTGCCGCTCGATGGGATGGAGCATGGCGTTGATTAAATTCGCAATCCTGGACCGCACAGTGCCTGACTGCGTCGCCCCCAGAATTTCAACTTCTCGCGCCGCGAGCAGAGCCATCGCCAGTCGCCCGATGCGATCGATTGTCGAGAGATGTTCCTGCGTTTTCCAGAACGTGCGTTGTTCCAGTTTTGTCAGGACAGGGTCGGTAAGCTCCGCCAGATTCGCCTGCAGCCGATAACGAATCCCAATCGGATGAATGACAACTTTCTTATCCGGATGAATCTCGGCTCGCTTCTTTGCCGCGACGCGCGCGATAAAGGAAACACCGTCCATTAATGCATTCAGACGGTCGTTGGTACGCGAAATTACGCCCTCCGGAAAAACAACCAGCGGGCGTTCCGCATTTGTGACAATGCGCACTGACGCATCGAGCGCCTGACGATCCATGCCTTCGCGATAGACGCTGAATCCGCCCAGACGACGGACCACGAAAGATTCGAGGCGGCTTTGCTTAAAAATATGCCAGCTGGCCATGGAAAAGACATGGCTGGGAATAGCTCGACAGAGCATTCCGAGCAGCATTGGGTCAGAATCCCGTGAGTGATTCGGGCACAGCAGAATCCCGTGCCCCGCCGTAATGGATTCACGAACATGATCGAGGCCGTCATAGGTGCACTTTACAATCCCATGAGTTTTTCGCAGATAGGGTCGCAACCAGAGCCGAAACATCCACGAGAACCATCGTCCGCGATACGGCGGCACAAATTTATAGGGCTCTTCAACAACAACTTTATGCATCGTGCGGGAGCCGACTTTGGGGGCTGAAAAACTTTATGAAAAAAGCGGTCACCATAAACTGCGTCTGCACACTAATCCGACCCGCCTGCAGCGAAAATCGACGAGGATGGACATCCTGAAACTGTCAAAACAAATGGGGCCGCTCGGACTTGAACCGAG
>JAGQQS010000175.1 GCA_020426105.1 Planctomycetaceae bacterium | reverse complement strand
TTATGAGTTCGCTGCTCTAACCGATTGAGCTACGGCCCCGCACTGATAGAATGCACTTCGTGTTTTGTGACGACTACCGTTACGACTACCGACGTGAGGTTCAATTCAATGCCTAAAACGAAGCAAAAACCCGACAAGCCGCGAAAGGATTTCCCGCTTTCCCCAGCAAATAACGGCCAATGGTGCAAGAAGATCCGTGGTCGCATTCACTACTTTGGCGTTTGGGGAAATCCAAGCGCTGCTGAGGTGGAATATCTCAGAGTCAGAGAATATCTGCAAGCCGGACGACTACCGCCTACGACTACCGCTGACGGAATTCGCATGAATGATCTCTGCAATCGATTCCTGAACGCAAAACGAGCAATGGTTAAATCTCAGGAACTCAGCATCCGGAGCTTCCATGACTATCACGCCGGATGCGCTGAGATCATTGAGCATTTCGGAAAGGAGCGGCTGGTTGAAGATTGCAAACCGGAAGATTTTGAAGAGTACAGGTTAAAGGCGAGTAAAGGCCGGGGGCTATATGCGATCGGGAAAATGGTCACCCTCACGCGGATGGTGTTCGGTTTTGCCTACGATAACGAACTGATTGAAAAGCCGATTCGCTTCGGGCAACTGTTCGCCAGGCCGTCAAAAAAGAGCATGCGTCTTCACAGGGCGCGCAAGCAGGGGAAACACGGGCTGCGAATGTTTGAGGCGCATGAGATTCAGAAACTGATCGGCGCAGCCTCTCCTGCCCTGAAGGCGATGATACTACTCGCTGCAAATGGTGGTCTCGGGAACAGCGACCTGGCGAACCTGCCAAAGTCTGCGATCAGAGGAAACTGGTTGCGATTCCCACGAGTCAAGACCGGTATCGATCGGCGTATTCCATTGTGGCCGGAAACGAAGCAGGCTCTGACTGAGGCTATTGAGCAGAGACCACGCGCTAAAGATCCTGATGACTCAGATCTTTGCTTCATCACGAAGTACGGGCACCGATGGGTGAGACTTGGACCGAGTGGCACGAGCAATATCGACAAGATCACGGATGCGTTCAATAAGCTGTTGTCAGCCTTGAATCTGAAACGAGACGGGCTCGGATTCTATGCACTGCGTCACACGTTCGAAACGATTTCAGGCGGTTGCGGTGATCAGGTGGCGACGAGCGCCATCATGGGGCACACGGACAATTCAATGTCTGCCGCGTATCGCGAAACTGTTGAAGACGAGCGGCTACTGAAAGCCGTGAATCATGTCCATGCGTGGTTGTTTCCAGTGGCGGCGACAGCAGAGTAAAATCGAGACACGGCAGACATAGATTGAGAAGTCATGATCTCAATTGAACCGCACTTCCTGAAGGTGCTTTGTCTGTCCGCTATTTTCTTCAGGAAGCGACTTTTCAGGAGTCGAAGTTATGTCCAATCTCGAACGAAATCTGATTATCGACTTGGCTCGCAAGTGGCAACAAAAACCCATTTGGCTACTCGCCTGCGACTTGGCAAAATATGTAGTTGAGTCTCCCGCAGATGATCCCGGTTATCTGCAACGTGCGAAATCATTTGCTGGCCTGCAAAACGAACTTGCGAACATAGAAAACCTGATTCGCTATAACGCTCCGCAGTTACTGCGATTGTCGCCCTATGTTGAATTGATGTTTGATTACAAATCCGTGGACATACCGTTGATGATCGGACGCCTACTCGAAATTGAATCAAACATGCTCTTGTCAGTCTCTGACAGCAGAAACGAGGGGACAACTGAGGGGACAAAAAACGCCACTTCAGGGGACAATGCAGATAATTCTGAAACAAAACCAAAAAGAAAATTCTGTGATCGATGCCAGCAGTTGAAGACAAACTGGTTCAATAGGATTCGGCGAGAAAAGACGGACATTCCATTGCAGACGTTTCTGAAAGAATTCTTCGCAAATCCTCGGACGGAAAAAATCTGGAACCCTGTCAGGAAGGGGAAAGAAGTGCCGACAAAGTGGGAGGCAATGGAGAAGAAATTTCGCGACAACAAAACAGAATGGGAATCCCATTATCTCGCATTGGTGAGTGATCTGCGGGGGACAATCGGGGGACAATAAATTTCCCGTCTGTAAAGAAAAAATCTGAACGCAAAACTTCCTTCAGTCAATTGACACCAAGTCACTTCGATTGAAAGGAAGTTTTTTTATGCCAGAAATACTGACAACAGGTCAGGCAGCAGCGTTGCTCAATCGGCAACCACATCAGGTTCGGCGTGTTTTTGATGAAATGTGGCCAGACACGCCGCGAGCGGGTCAGAATCGGTTGATCAAACCTGAACAACTGCCAGAGCTGGCAGCAGCAATCGCTGAGAGATATCAGGCATCGCAGGTGACGCGATGAGTGCCGACCTCACCGTTTCCGCCGCGGCCAAAATCCTGAAGAAGCGCCGGGAGGCAGTAGTTGCCCTCCTGAAGTCCGGAGCCCTCAGAGGCTACGAATGCACTGCCCCAGGAGACAAACGCAAGTCCTATCGAATCCCTCCTGAGGCGCTTGAGGATTTCAAGGCCGGACGTTCAGCGACGCAATACAAGCAATCACGGCGACGTGCGAAAGCTGTTCAATCATCAGACTTTGTGGAGTACTTTTAATGACCCGCAACGCAGACCTTGAACGAACAACATTCAGTATCGACGAAATCCCGACAGGCGAGCGGGGAGCATATCTATTGAACCTGCCACCTGAGCGGCTGCAGTGGGCATTGTTCGACGCTGTCAATCGGGAAATGCCGGACGCGACCCACGGTAAGACAGGCAACGACCTGCTCTTTCATCTGATGATGGCAATCGGATCGTTTGGCCACATTGCGGCATGTACGAGTCTGGAGGATGCTCGCCAGAACGCACGGGAAGACATTGCAATGCTGGTTCCTGTGGTTGTGCGATGGCTCAACGAGTCATCACAGAAAGGCGGTGTCAGATGAGCAAGGGCAGACGCTACTACTCCGCCGACGATATCGCAGACATAAAAAACGCGCGGGGCTGCATGGTGCCATGGTGGAAGATCGCTCAACACTACTGTGACAGCGAGGACGCAGTCAAACAGGCCGTCGGTGAAGCGACGTCGGCACCAGTGCAGGCATCGAACAGCGAATTCGATCTGTGGTCAGTGGATAGACTGGATGGTGTTCTATGAGTCCAGGTACCGAAACACTGATCGCGGAAGTGCAGACCAGAAAGGGCGTCACGATTCCCCGGCGGGGGGATTATCTCGATGCACTTGCAATGTGTCTGGCCTATGGCCAGCGGTTTGAGGAATGGTTGGAGTTCTACGAACGCGAAGACTACCTCACACACCCGAACCCAGAGAACTGCATCCATTGTGACGGCAGCACATGGCTGATCGACAGAGAGGCGATGGTTCTACTGATTTGGCTGGATAAAGAATTCGCCATCGGCCTATTCAGATCGATAAAGCATCACCTGTTTCAGCATCCAGCGCGTGAACATCATCAAGCCGATCTGGCTGCAACAGCACCTGGAGTTTACGGGATGATGTTCCCCGACGTTCCGGCATAGCGCAATAAAAACCCGCGCGACATGCGTGGATATTTTCGAATCCGCGGCGCGGTGCTGCGGTGATTTTGCGAGTGTGTTTTTGAAAGGATGAAAAATGAGCTGTGATAAATTGAGTGTTGATGAACAACAGTCCTGCCGTGATGGAATCCTGGATTTGATTCAGCGGGTGGAATCAGGCTTTCTCTGCGATCCGCTTATCTGTGCGGACATACTGCTCAAGGCCAATCCCAGCGAACAGTGGGAGCAGGCAAAAGAACTTATCAGCCGAATCGATTCAGCAACGTCCGAACTCTGCGTTCTGCTTGGGATCGAGCGGGATGATGAGGAATACATCTGCAGAAGCAGCGACATTCAACGCGCCTGTGAGCGCTGCGGAAAATCAACTCCGGGTGCGGGTATCTGTGCAACAGGGCCAGCAGAACTATGGGCGGATGCGTCGCTGTGCTCGGAATGTTGCAACGAACTTCAGCAGCAATCCGACGCACATAATCAGTGGGTGATGCGGCTGATGGATGAGGGTCGGTAGGCAACAGACGAAGCGAGCTGCGGCATGTTGCTGTGGCTGATTCTTTAGTGTGCTGTTTGAAAGGTGATGAGATGATGGCGACGAAAATCAATATTGATGAGATGCTAACAAAGCTGCAGGGCCGCAAGGGCCGTGCGTTCGATCAGGCGTACGACGATTTGGAAAAACTCGCAGAGATTGTGGACGCTGTTCGTCAACCAGAGATTAAGCGGAAGAACGAAGAGGCAGAACGCAACGCTGTTCCAGGGGAATCGGTGACGCTGAGTTGTGAGCCACCATGGGCCGCCTGTATTGGTGCCTACGTTGAATCGATGCGCAACAAGCGATCAACAGACGAACTCCGAAGCAGGGCCATTGCTCGGCTGAAGCGGATGGCGACCTACGCACTGGAGCTGGAGGCGAAGCGATGAGCACGACCGTCGTCAACATTCTGAAAGACGACTGTTCGGAAGGCGACTTCGTGTACATCGGGCGCCAGAATAATCGGCTATCGCAGACTGCGTCCAAATGGGCCAATCCCTTCGTTGAAGGCAAGGACGGCACTCGGACCGAAGTGATAGAACAGTATCGCCAGTGGATTCAGACGCAGCCTGAGTTGATGGCGGCATTGCCAGAACTCAGAGGAAAGGTGCTCGGATGCTACTGCAAGCCGAAAGCCTGTCACGGTGATGTATTGGTTGCGATGGTTGATTCAGAACCTGAATCGGCATCGACCGCAATCGCTGTTTGCGAGTCAGCATTGGCAAAATCAGAACGTCAACTTGCTGATGCAATGCAGGCTGCTTTTTCTGCGTTCTATTCGCAGGGTCTAATTCTTGAACGCATTTTGACGGACAAGGAATTTAAGGAAGCAGGCTTCGATACT
>JAGQQS010000174.1:2915-9972 GCA_020426105.1 Planctomycetaceae bacterium | reverse complement strand
CTTACAAACGTGCATGGCACTTAGCGTTCCCATGTGGCACTTAGCCTTTCCAGGAGTCTTGATCGCACTTCGACCGTCCAGCAGGTCGCCGGGGCGTGGAGTCGGGGAAACAAAAAAGTCTCAACCGAGCGGAGGGGCGTGGTGCGCAATGCAGGCTAGATGATGCGTCCAGTCACATTCGAATCAGGACGGGCCTGGAATCCCTTCCTGCATTGATGTTGACGTTCAACTGGGCGCGGTCTTGTTCTTCAGGTAATTTTCGATCCACGATTGCTCTTCTGTCTTCAGCGGCGGGTCGGGCATTGTTGAATAATCCAAGTCATTGCCGTACCGTCCATTTTCATATGCCTTGTTCACCAGCGACTGCAATGGCAGCAGGACGTCCTTGTCGGTCGGTCGAAGAGGAATACGAACTATCGGCAATGGAGCGGAGAAACCGGCGGAATACAATTCAGCCTCTTCTGACGATTCGGCGCGTACAACGCAAACGCGATACGGGCCCTTCAAGCGATCCGGATAGATTTCCTGTTCCGCCGCCAGCACCCATGTGCCTTCGCGGAGCAAATCAATTTCGACCAGATTGACTTCAGCATCGATCAATTCGCTTTGCTTCGCCAGGTATTGTTTACGACCTGCCGAAGTTGCCTTGTTCGCCAGGCTGATGAATTCAATTGCTGTGACGACACGCCGATTGGCTTTGAGATCCACAATTTGAATGTATCGCAGTGTCTGTGGGGGACTGCGACGTCGGACTCGGAAAGGTTCGTCAGCTACCAATTCTTCAACCGCCAAACCGCCACCCGTCGATTTTGACATACCCGGCTGTTTAACGATGTGAACATCCGGCGAGATGCGTCGGTCTTTCCGCAACTCTTCATCAGGCTCATAGACGGAAAGATACTCTTCGACTCGTGCCTGAAGATCCGGCGGTAACTGTGCCTGCAGTGCGTCACGAGCGTACGTCGTGAGCGACGTATGAATATCGCCCCAATAAGCTTCGAGCCATGGATTCATGCCTGGCAGCGGGTTAGTTACGAATTTCATGCGAAGATGCCTCCTGAGATTCATGCCTGTCGTCCTTCCCATTATGACGGGATTGAGCAGTGTCAGCAAGCAGGCATTTGCGTTTCACTCTTTTACGGACCATGGTCCGATAACTCGTGGCGTTGTAATTACTCCAGGAGTAGCTCGACACTGACGTCAACGTTGAACTTCGCAACAAGGCGGAGATTCGGATCAGCATCCGATTGCTGCGAATGTCGGCATCCGAAGTAAATCGCCGCCATCAACAGAGGCAGACCGAGAAACCAGAACAGGTCGCTTTTTTGAAACGCTCGTCGTCGGTTTTCGGCTTCATGCGACATGGGACTCTTGCCAGAGTATTATCTGCGGCTGTGAAATCAGGAATGCACAGGCTCGGCACATCATCGATTTTCGATTCGGTTTGATTAATCTTCCGACAAAGTCTATCAGCGATTTGACCCAACGCCTGTTTTTCGCGTTTAATTCTACGCTTTTTGATTGGACAGTGTTATGCCGCTTCGAATGCCGACCGGATCGATCGCTCCTGTGTGGTTGTTGCTGGTCCTGCCATTACAGGCTCAGGAGCCGTCTTACCAGTTAAAGGTAGTGACAGATCGAACTGATGCCATTTACGAAACCGGTGAGTCGGCGAAATTCCAGGTGACGCTGACGAAAGGCGACCAGCCGGTGAACGACGCGACAGTAACGTATGTTGTGGACGACTTCATTGCCGATCAGTCGGTCGATTCTGGCTATCCTCGCGGCGAGCTGCAGACTGATGGGAATTCTGACATCGAAGTCCGAATGCTCAGCCCGGGATTTCTGCGATGCGAAGTGACTTTCGTTTCACCCGAGAACGAAAAGCTTAAGGCAACGGCTGGAGCTGGCTTCTCTCCCACAAAGATCGAGCCGAGTCTCCCGGTGCCGGACGACTTTGACGAATTCTGGACGAAGCAAATGGCGTTACTGGCTGAGGTGCCGGCTGAGGCAAAACTCACTCCAGTTACATCGCAGGAGTCTAACCTTGAGACGTTCGATGTCGAGGTGGCCAGCATCGGCGGAGTGCCTGTTTCCGGCTACTTTAGCCGACCAAAGGGAGCGGACCGGAACAGTCTTCCGGCAATTCTCTGGGTCCACGGCGCGGGCGTATCAAGTTCCAGCATGGGTAATGCTGAGAAGGGAGCAGTGGCGGGTATGCTTTCGTTTGATATCAATGCCCACGGAATTCTCAATGGTCAACCAGCGACGTACTATCAGGAACTCAATGAAGGACGGTTGCGTGATTATCGCGTTGCAGGTCGCGAAGATCGGGAGACGTGCTACTTTCGAGGCATGTTCCTGCGTCTTGTGCGTGCGATTGATTTCCTCACCAGTCAGTCAGAATGGGATGGAAAGACCGTTATTGTTATCGGCCATAGTCAGGGCGGTGGTCAGGCGCTGGCCGCCGGAGGCCTGGATCATCGCGTGACAATGATCGCTGTGGGTGTGCCCGCAATCTGTGATCATTCAGGACGAGCAGCAGGCCGTATTAACGGATGGCCCAAACTGGTCCCTCTCGGCACCGATGGAAAGCCCGACAGGACAATCCTGGAAGTGGCGAGATACTTTGATGGAGTTAACTTCGCCAGTCGAAGTCGGGCGGAAGCCATCATGAGCGTTGGTTTTATTGATGCGACATGCCCACCGTCAAGTTGTTATGCGGCATTTAATCAGCTGCAGGGCATGAAGCACATGATTGCCGAACCGCTCATGGCTCACGCGGCTCCTCAAAACATTCAGGATGCATTCTTTGAGCATGTTCTGGAGCACGTTCGGCGGCAAACGCAGTAGCCCTTTGCAGAGTCGGCGGGCTCTGAATCCGGCTAAACGGCAATCAGTTAATCTCAGTGTGTTCCATGCACGAAACGACTCAGGAATTGGAGCGAATCAACTGCCCGCGGGGAATGCACCTCCGGCATTGCAACATCTCCACCACGCACAGTCGCCGATTGTTTGTCGAACTCATTGCAGACGAAATTCCTCGCGGCTGCCAGCAGGTAAGATCGAAATCGCCCGCGATCCGGATGAAGATCTGCCAACGCATCGCGCGATAACAGGCTGTTGGACGTTGCCTGGCGTGGAACATGAATTATCGGAGGACTGACGTCCTGCCGCTCGCCTGCGTTTCGCATTTGGCGAGCGGAGCGACGTAAGACGCCCGATTGTTGGACTTATCGGGCGGGGTCTGTGATCGCCACTCGAAACGTCAGACGAGCGAACTCGTGTCGGGCTGGCCGGGAACATATTTTGCCGCGTGACGCGGCATGTGTCTGCAGCAGATTGTCATTCGCGTGTATCAGAGTTTTTTTCAGACTTTCACGAACCTCATGGCAAACGTCCGCAACAATGGATAAGCGCTGATGGCTCGTCCATCTCCAATACGCTCCATGTGTACTAACTGCAGGAAGTGGAGAATGGTCACGTTTGGCGATTTGTGTCAGTTTCCATTCACCGTCGCCACATCACTTGCTGCCGGCTTGCGGTGTCGCACATGCAGCATCACCGGAATTGACGTAATTCCGTCAACGCTGGACTTGAGATGAAACAGGCGGCTGGTTTCAGGAACCCAGTCCGCGGTTGTGATGAAGAACTCGCGTTCGGTCTGACCACTCAACAGCATCAAACCATTGAGACCAATGTTGTCCACAAAGACACCGTGAGGCATGTTGCGTCCTGAATCTTCTTTGCCAAACTCGACAAGCCCATCATGGTTTTTGCGTTCAACTTTGATGAAGGCATTCACCGTTTCTCCGGCCCAGACGGTCAGCTCGGGAGTCTGCTCGTTCGCACCTGCGGCCTGCTGTTCGGCTGACAAAATCCGTACGAATATTTTTGGAGCTTCTGCAAGTTTCAGCGATTTCAGTCCGCCAATTTCATGAGTCACGTCGCGTCCGCCAATGCTGGCGGTGGCGATGAATTGAACCTGTTTGATAACGTCGTCCGAGGGAGCGATGGCGTCTGATTCGGCCATCAGCGTACCAAACGCTTTAAGCTGTTCGCTCTGAATTTCAACCGGCCCGGAGAACGAGAAGCCCGCGGGAAGATTCCGGGCTTCGATCTTAATCGGGCCGTCATACCCGTCCAGTCGAGTTGCACTGAAGCTTAACTCCTGCCCGACAGCCGGATACAGAGTCACGTCATTGCCACCGATCTCAACCACAAAGTCCGGCCGCGGAGTACGGAGCATCAGCTGATACTTATAATCCGCACCCTGAAAATCGCGGGCATCGCGGATTCGCAGGAGATAATTTCCGTCCCTCGGCGGATCAAACATCAATCGAGAATCGCGTCCCCACTGCCGCAGTGAATCGTCGTCGTTTTCAAAGTAGACTGGAAATTCAGGCAGACCGGTTTCCGTTAAAACCTCGTCCGGTCGATGGGGTTCAACGATGAACGCCGGTGCCTGGAGCGCGTGAGCCGTGGGGGTTGTTCCAAAATATGTGAATCGGTGTCCAAAGCCCGGATAGACAAGGAATCCGGAATCCGGACCACGGGGATACAGCCACAGCTTGACCACTTCTCCGTCTGAATACAGATATTGATTCAATTCCATTTCCCGCCAGTTGAACATACGGAAGTCACCCGTTGCGTCAGAGTCCTTGCCGCGGAACGTAAAGTATGAATCTCGCACTGCCTGGAGTTTAGCCTGCAGGACTGGCCGTGCGTCTTCATGGAGAATTTCGACGAAGGAATCCAGTTTCGATCCATCCCTTTCCGCGCGGACTTCCACCATCAACGGCCTCCCTTTCTCGGCGGAAAACCGAAACACATCCTGGTCGGCGACAGGGCCATCAAGGTGGATACTGCCGCTGATTGTGGCCGGGACTGGAACGCTTTGTGGCGATGCAGGGTCATTCGGTTCAGATTCGATGATGTCCGCCGGGGCTGTCGATATTTCCGCAGCACGTACAACGTCGTTTGAGTCCGACATGGGGGCAACCTGTGGCGTCGGAATGGCCGGAACCAGAACATCCTGCACCCGGCCGCTTGTCGTTCCCATGATCAGCTTTCGGGCATCCCCCGAAAATACAAAACCTGTCACCCGATCGCTGCTCGTGTCCAGAGCATGAATTTCCTGAACAAGGCTGGCATCCCAGAATTTTAAGACGCCTTTATCCTCTGCAGTGGCCAGGTAGCGTCCATTGTTTGATATTTCGAGTGAAATGATCACACCTTCGTGCGCGAAGCGGGAGATGAGGAGTGGATTAATGATCTGACTTGTGCGGGAAAGAAGGTTCCACTTGCGAATTCGATTATCGGCGCCGGCGGCAAAGATTGAGTTTCCGTCGGGACTGAATCGCACGATGTACTGTTCCGCCTGAGGCTGACTCAGCGTATCTAAGCGTTCTCCGGTAGCGACGAGCCAGACCTTAATGGTTCCGTCTCCGCTGGCGCTCGCCAGCAAAGTTCCGTCCGGGCTGAACTGCAGGTCAAAAATTGCGCCGTTATGTCCGTTCATTTCGCGAACTAATTCGCCGGACTCTGCATGATGCAGAAGAATTCGTCGATCGTAACCGGCAGTGGCAATCAACTGCTCATCAGGAGACCAGACGGCGGCGTAAGCGACGTCATTGTGCCCGGCAAATTCGCGGACGATCTCGCCCTGTGCCAGATCAACGACCACTGCGCGTCCGGAAAGTCCCGCGACACCGGTCGCGAGCAACGCACGCTGCCCATCGATTGAGAATTGAACATCGTTAATTTTTCCGTCGTCCACAGCAATGTGTGAAATCCGGGCATGTGCGTCTGCTGAAACAATATCGACATTTTTAAAGCGGCCAATCGCGAGTATGGAACTGTCGCGTGAAATCGCCATGGAAAGTACCGGGTCGCGTACAGAACTGGCAGAGACTTTTACATCCGGCAGGTCAGCCATCACGGCGGCGCGACTGTCAAATACAGCCCCCT
Source organism: Planctomycetaceae bacterium (assembly GCA_020426105.1). Classification (GTDB taxonomy): domain Bacteria; phylum Planctomycetota; class Planctomycetia; order Planctomycetales; family Planctomycetaceae; genus SXXK01. The sequence goes on along the minus strand of JAGQQS010000174.1, from coordinate 4,002 downwards.
CAGTGATCCAGCGTTGAATGGCCTTCAGAGAGTCCGGCGGCAACTGCGGCTGATCGACTGGCGGCATGTGATCATCACTGCGGGACACCAGCACTTTCCATAATCGCGAATTATGCGGCGCATCAGGGTTCAAAATCTTACCATCGGTGCTGCCTCGCAGAATATCATCGGCAGACTGCAGCGACAGTCCCTTCTCTGCGTCAATTCGATTATGGCAGCCAAGACAATATGTCTGCAGCACGGGCGCGATCTCGCGACGATAAGAAACAGCCTCCTCCGCCAGTACTGTCCCAAATCGGGAGACCACTGCAATTACATAGATTAGTATTCTTAAGGTATTAGTCAGAGACAGCATTAGGAGACCATCCATTCAGGAATAATCTCGAGGATGTTGTTTGCAACCACGAGAAGAAATGTGGAAAATCAGATTGAATAATTGAAACTGACAATGTTGCGTAATACTACGGAATCGAAACATGTGTCATTCAGACAGGCAGTAGGTTTAGAAATCCGGTCTGAAACCGCCGCCGTTGCACGTCTACGTTGTATTTTAGGGGATCAAGCACGATGGCGAAACGAGGCAGTTCACGAAAAAACGGAATTGTGGTGGCAAAAGAAATCAGGGCTCTGATTGAGGCCAACAACGATATCAGAGGGCCGGAAGTGATGCTCGCGCTGCGTGAGAAGTTTCCGCGAGAAACCTTCAATGACAAAAGCTGTCAGGTTTCGTATGCCAACATTCGCAATCAGATGGGGCTCTCGCGAACACTGAAGAGAAAGCCGATTGCGGCGAAGGGCAAACGCGGCAGACCGGTTGGGCGTCCCGCCGGGCCCTGGCGTCAGGCGTCTGCTTCTGCGGCAGACATGACCGTGCATCTTGGGATACTGCAGGCGGCAAAGTCACTGCTGGAACACTGCCAAGGTGACGCGACGATCGCGATTCAGGCGCTAAAACAACTTGCCTCACTGCAGATGGAATAGTCTGTTAAACCAGCAGACCATGATCGATTAGGTTTCCAGGCAGTTCTGCGTGCGATGGAAATGGAGGTCATGATTCGGCGAGCGGGCTATGTCAAGCCCCTGCTTG
>JAGQQS010000174.1:0-2862 GCA_020426105.1 Planctomycetaceae bacterium | reverse complement strand
GGGTCAATACTTCCCGCGCGAAATATAAAAGGCTTCTGGTCTTCGCCGGAAGTCTTTTTTCTGCGCGCTCCGCGCAACTCGTTTCGAATTGGAATAGCGAACCCGGACTGATTGCGTACAATGCTTTTCCCCGACCGATTCTTTCAGGAAGGCAGGCTATGGCATGACAAAACGAAGATCCGGTGAAATCGCGAACAACGTTTCGGCGAAATCGAAAACCGTGGCGCGTGGCGGGACACCGACCTCAATTGGAAGTTATCTGATTCAGCGCCTGCAGGACGTCGGAGTTCGGGATATCTTTGGAATTCCCGGCGACTTCGTACTTAAGTTTTATGGCATGCTGGAAGACAGCCCGATTCGCGTTGTGGGCACGACGAATGAAGCCTGCGCCGGGTATGCAGCAGACGGATATGCCCGCATCAATGGAGTGGGCGCGGCCTGCGTGACGTACTGTGTCGGAGGGCTCAGTCTGTGCAATTCCGTTGCCGGCGCCTATGCCGAAAAAAGTCCGGTCATCATTATCAGTGGTTCGCCGGGCATGAATGAGCGACTCGCCGATCCGCTGCTGCATCATCGCGTTAAAGACTTCAATACTCAGCGCGAGGTCTTTGAAAAGATTACCGTGGCCTCAGCCTCGCTCGAAGACGATCTCACAGCCTTTCGAGAGATTGACCGTTGTCTCGATGCCTGCCTGCGATACAAGCGGCCGGTGTTTCTGGAACTTCCACGTGACAAGGTTCTGGTCTGTCCGGACAACAGCCATGTTCCCTTGCAGCAACATCTGCAAAGTAATGAGTTGGCTCTGAGTGAGGCGATTCACGAAACGCTCACACAACTGCGTGCGGCCAAAAAGCCGGTGATCATCGCGGGGATTGAGCTGCATCGTTTTGCGCTGCGCGATCAGGTACTGCAGTTTGCCGAACGCAATAACATTCCAATCTGTGCCACGTTACTGGGGAAATCGGTGGTCAGTGAGCGCCATCCTCTTTATCTCGGCGTCTATGAAGGCGCGATGGGGCGCGAAGAAGTACGCCGCTACGTCGAAGACAGTGATTGCATTCTGCTGCTCGGGGCCTTTATGAGTGACGTCAATCTGGGCGGCTTCACGGCGCGTCTCGATCCCGCAAAATGCATCTATGTCACCAGCGAAAAGCTTCGCATCCGACATCATCATTTCCACGATGTTGTGTTTGCTGATTTTATGAACTCGCTGGCCAGCGGCAAAGTCAGGGGCAAGCGTCCCGTTCCCAAGATTCGACAGCCAGAAGTGCTGCCGTGGAAACCGACAGCCACCAAAACGATGACGCTCAAGCGGTTGTTCCAGAAAATCAATTCAGTCCTCGATGAACAGCTGGTCGTCGTGTCCGACACCGGTGATTCACTGTTCGCTGCGGCAGACCTGTCGATCACTCAGCACACAGAGTTCGTCAGCACGGCGTACTATACTTCTATGGGTTTCGCCATTCCGGCATGCGTAGGAGTTCAGGTTGCCAACAAAGAACTGCGTCCATTGGTGCTCGTGGGCGACGGCGCATTTCAGATGACCTGCATGGAATTATCCACGACGGTTCGCATGGGCTTCAATCCGATCGTGGTTGTACTGAACAACAAAGGCTATTCGACCGAACGTTTTATTCAGGAGGGGCCGTTTAACGATATTCTCAACTGGAACTATCATAGGCTTCCTGAACTGCTGGGTTCCGGCTGGGGCTTTGAAGTTTTTACTGAGGGCGATCTGGAAAAAGCATTCAGCGCGGCGTTTGCGAATCAGGATACCTTCAGCCTGATCAATGTCCATCTGGACAAACACGATGTCAGCCCCGCGCTGAAACGCCTTGCCTCTCGACTGGCGATGGTTTCCGGTCAGTAGGCGCTGTTGATGACAGGTGCATGCATGCCGCCCCGGATGAACACCGGGGCATGGTCCTTCGATGGAAAATCTCCGTTGGCGATGCGCCTTCGTCGCGCTGTTTTCAGTGACGCTGGCCCGAATTTCTGCTCGCTCATCGTGCTGCAACAGGCTGAGCAGATCAAGCCACTGGCCTCGATTATATTTCGGCGACTATGTGACGAAACGCATCTTTCGAGGTGCATCGTCGAGCCCGATGGCTGCATATTCGTCTTTGCTATCGTCCCGACACGAAGAATTCCTTTTTTTCGCAGCAACGCCGGGTCACCATATCTCGGGAAGTCCAACATAGAATACAATTCAGAGAGAAGAGTATTATTTGCTGACCGTTTTGTACATTAGACTGGTCACTGCAATCCTGTCGAAGGAGCGACAGGTGTACGGTACACCCGTCGCTCTGCCAGCGGGAAATGATGTGAGGATCCTGATTTTACATTCTCCACGCCACATGGAATGCACAGCCCGTTGTTTGCCTGAACGTTACACCCGTCTTAACCCGCCAGAATCTTTCCGAACCTTCCGGAGATTTCCAATCATGAAAGCGCGACCGTCTGAACCAGGGAAACTGTGGCGCCAGTGGTCAATGCGATTGCTGATGTGCCTTGTTTTTCTGCATTCGACCGGCGGTCTTTTTGTATGTCGGGCTGATGACGGAATTGAGTTCTTCGAACGGAAGATCAGGCCCGTACTCGTTGAACATTGTTACCGTTGTCATAGCTCCGAATCAAAAGAGTTGCAGGGAGAATTGCGGCTCGATCTGAAGGCGGGTTGGCAACTTGGAGGTGAATCCGGCGAGCCGTCAGTCGTGCCTGGCAATCCGGATCAGAGTCCTCTGATTCTCGCGATGCGCCACAATGCTGGTGCCTCTGCGATGCCTCCGGATCAACCACGACTTTCGGATGCTATCATCAATGACTTTGTGACCTGGGTCCGGATGGGGGCGCCGGATCCGA
>JAGQQS010000173.1 GCA_020426105.1 Planctomycetaceae bacterium | reverse complement strand
CAGTGGCTGCTTTCACGCGTGGGTCTTCCTGATCAAGTCCGGCATAGATCATGCTTTTGAGTCCAGCGTATGTAATACTGCCGTACGACTTGTGTCCGCCGTTTTCGGTCACACCTGCCTTGGATTCTCCGCCACCGGCAGGTGTGTAGATAAACCCACCGTCATTCACTTTCCCCGCGAACGGCAGCGTATTGTGTTTCGATTCAAGGTTCTGCGCGCGGGACACAAAAATTAGGGCCTTCACCATTGCCGGATCATCATCAGCGACGCCGGCTTTTTTAAGCGCCTCAATCAGGAACTGCGTATTCGACATGTCTGGCCGCTGCTTGCTGTCATACCCGCCGCCTCCGTATCGGCCGTCCGTTGTTTCCAGCCCTTCACCTTCATCCCATTGTAAGCCGCGCAGAAACTGCTCAGCTTTGCTGATGACCGCATCGTACTTTCCGTCTTTGTTGGCCTCGGCCAGCGCCAGCAGAGCAATACAGGTTTCATAATTCTGAAAGCGACTGGTCGCAACGTGAATGCCTCCGGTTGGCTGTTGACTGGCGACAAGAAAATCAAGCCCCTTGCGCACGATCGGATCGGCAGTCGTCCTGCCTGACATCAGCAGCGACGTGGTGACCAGGCCGGTAATCCCCACAGCGTCGGAGCTGGTCCAGGATCCGTCAGCTGCCTGAGTGACCTCCAGAAACTGCACGCCCCTGCGCTGCATTTCATCAATGGACTGCGCTGAGACAGGAACGGCAGCGAGCAACACCGCGACGAGCAACACCGCGACGAGCAAACTGCTTGAGAGAATCGAACTTCGGTGCATGAAATCATCTCCTGGCTGGCAGAGAGGTACCTGTGAGGCCGCGAACATTGTAATGGCAGCCAGCAGCAGACGCAAAGAGCGCGAAAGAACTGTCATTCGCCGGTGAATTTTCCATTGGCTGCTGCCTGCTGCCGCTCCGGATTGAATCACAGAGAAACCGCTGACGCATTTCCTCGCAAAGCCCGGGGCCACGGGGAATCGCTTGTTCGTCGGGAATCTGCAGGATTTCTGAATAAATGACCGGAAGTCGTCCGTGTAGACTTTGCTGTTGAAGTTGAGAGTCGTTCATTTTACAGGAAGCGGATTTGCGCGCCGAACTGGATCAGGTTTATCGGCAGCATCGACAGGCGTTGTTCTCACTGGCCCTGACGATCACTGGGTGCTCAGGACTGGCGGAAGACGCCGTCCATGAAGCATTTCTGCGTCTATGCGGCAGGCAGGAGCAGCCCACGGGGTCCGTTGCGTCTTATGTGTTTGCAGCCGTCCGGAACGCGGCCGTGGATTGCTGCCGCCGCCTGAAACGTGACCGGACACTGACCGAAACACTGTTTGCGTCGACCCCGAACACAAGGGTTTCGGATGACGAATTCTGTCGGGAGGATATGACCGCCCGACTGCAGCAGGAAATCGAAGCGCTCGACGGAAGCATTCGGGAGATCATTGTTATGAAGATCTTTGGCTCGCTCACGTTTGAAGAAATCGGGAGCGTACTTAACACCCCGCCGGCAACGGTTGCCACTCAATATCGCAGGGCATTGATGACTTTGGAAGAAAGATTAAGGCGAGACTCATGAGCGAATTGGAACAACAGATTCGTGATCTCACGCTGCGTAAACCCGGCGAAATGCTGGACCGGCAAGTGCTGTCTTTGCTGCGCAGTTCATGTGACGACCCGGTGCTCGAAACCGGTCCGGGGCGTTCCAATTCCTCTGGAAGTGTGAACGCAAGCCCAATTAGTGAGCCGATTCCGGTGCGGTCTGTCGGGAGAGGCTCGGCAGTGGCGGGTTTTGTAGCGGCGCTTCTGATTGGACTGGTCATCGGGAACAGACTCCCTGCATTCTGGTCTGTTCATGAGCCGTCAATTCCAGACGAACCTTCATCAAACACAGCAAATGGGCGTGTCGCTTCCACGCATGAACAGGCGCTGGAGATTCCCACCGGTCATCCGATGGTTCCGGAAATCTCCACGCGTGTGCGGGACGCATTGCAGAATCACGCCACGACTGGTTCTCAGATTGTGGAATCCAGCTGCCTGTCAGCGATCACCGGTGCCGCCGCATGGGAACGGCAAAACGGGGAAATATTCGATGTGAGGACGCATGTGAGTGATCGACGGTTCGACATGTGCCGGGAATGCCATCGCGCTGGGGGCTGAATCGAGAAGATCCGCTGAACATTGTGAATTTCGCCCGATTGTTGCGTAGAATGGTGAGGGCGTTGGAAAAGAGGCAGAGATCGCTTGCGGTTCTATGTGCCGTCGTAATGGATAGTAACCCGAAGCGTCAGTTTTGACGTCCGGTATTTCGTTAAGGCTGGAAGCCCGGCACATGGTCAGCCGGTGGCGTGACAGGGTGTGGATTTAATTGAGTTTTGCCGTGGGCCAGGCTTCCAGCCAGGCATTCGCTGCAGAATGTCAATGCGTGTTGAAACGCAATGACAAGCTGGAAGCTTATCCCACTTTAAATCAACCGCCTGGTGAGCCACCGGAACAAGGAAAATACAGCAATTCAGGCCCGAAGGGCCGACACAATCGTCGGTGTGTCGGCCCTTCAGGCAACGCTGTGGAGGATTTTTATGTGGAAAAACACAGACGTTTAACCCGACGCCGAAAGGCCAGGTTGCGTGCAACGTGCTACAGCCTGGCCTTTCGGCCACGGGTTAAACGAATCTAAAGCTGCAGATAGGTCATTGATGCCCGCGGGAAGCGTAAATCGCCCGAATGTTACCCCGCAAGAGTTGATCCCGCCCCTTTTTCAGAACCCTGTTTTCAAAACCCTTCCCTCCCACCAACCTGCCAATTTTACCGGGTCTTCATGTTTCGCTTCGATATCCTAAGTGTTCTGCTGTTGTTGACTCAGGTCGGCTGCAATCAGAGTTCCCAAATTGTGCAGTACGAAGTTGAGCGAGAGTCAGACAAAGTGCTGACGACCGATCTGCTGCGTGATCAGTTTGATCCGATCCCGTTTGCCTGGAAGGTTCCTGCCGGATGGACGGAAGCTGAAAATGATCAGTTCAGCGCGATGGCCTGGGCGGCCGGGCCGAAATCTGATCCGGCGCGAATCACCGTCAGCGGGCTGTCTGCGGCAAGCGGTCTGGAGGCACAGATCGTGCGTTGGCGTGGTCAGTTGAGACTGCCGGAAATGTCTGTGCCTGAAGTCATGAAGTCTGTCGAAGATGTCACGCTGAAAGGGACTACGGGTAAATGGTGTGAATTTAAAAACGACACAGAATCCATCCTGGGGATGATTGTGCCGCATCAGGACAAACTTTGGATTATCAAGTATCGCAGCAGCAATGAAACGGCTGCTAAAGAGCGGGATGCGTTTCGCAGTTTCTGCGAATCGCTGCAGGTTGAATAGACCGGACGTCGTTAAACACAGCGCGAACAACAGATTGATTTAATACTCTCGGAGATCGATCCTATGTCATCGACCACATTGCCCGGCGAATTGTCATCACGCCGTGAAGAAACGTCATCTCTGGACAACGTCGTGCTCAATTCAGCCGTTAAGGTCCTTGAAATTCTGGGGTCGCTCAAACTGACCTGCGTCCTTTTCGTCCTGTCGATGGTCATCGTATTTGTCGGCAGTCTTGCGCAGAGCCGCCGCGACGTCTGGCAGGTGATGGAGCAGTATTTCCGAACCTGGGTGGCGAAGATTGATGTTCAGGATCTGTTTCCACCTTCGATGTTCAGCGATATCGCGCAGCACTACGGCGTTGAAGACTTCGGAGCCCTGGTCGCCTCGAAACTGGGTCCGTTTCAAAGCCTGCCGTTTCCCGGTGGCTGGACGATCGGATTCATCATGCTCATTAACCTGACGGCGGCCCATGTCTTGAAATTTAAAGTGCGGGCACGGGGTGCCAAACTCGTAGCCGGAATTGTGCTCGTCGCGCTGGGGATGTTGCTGACATATGCCGTGGTGGTGACGGGCAATATGCAGATGGGTGTCGAATTCGGTCAGAATACTGTGCTGACGCCGGAAAGCATCTGGCTGCTGATGCTGGCCGGTCTCGCCGCTGCAGGCATTGCCGCGATTGCTTCAGCAGCGATGTCCGGCACGATGGGCCCGCTGTCTCGATGGTTCCTGGGGGGAATCGGAGCGGTGTTGCTGACCGTCGCGCTGGCCTTCCTGATTGGTGGTGAGGCGGCTCGACTAAATCTTTCCAATATGCGCATCCTGTGGCAGTTGCTCAAAGGTGGCGCATGCGCGCTGGTACTGCTGCTCGGATCGAATCTGTTGTTCGATAAACGTGGCGGGATCGCCGTTTTGCACTTCGGCGTTGCGCTGCTCATGATCAGTGAGCTGCAGGTCGGGCTTCAGGCCAAAGAAAACATGTTGTCGCTGCTCGAAGGAGAGACGTCTTCGTTTGTGCGCGATATCCGTGTCAGGGAACTGGCCATCATTTCTCAGAAGGACAACCAGAAAGACAACGTTGTGGCGATCCCGGAAGCTCGACTGGAAGATGCCGCAAAGGCAGCATCCCGAGTCACTGACGCTGCCAACAAAAGTAACCTGGCTGGAGGACCGATTATTCCTGCACAGGTGATTCAGTTGTCTGAGGCCCCTTATGCATTGCCATTCGATATCGCCGTGCGACGGTTTTATCGCAACAGCAAGCAGCGGGCGGTGATGCCCGGTGACGAAATGCGTCTGGAATCCGGCCTTGGGAAATTTTCCGTGGCAACAGAACTGCCTCCTGTGACCGGGATGGAGGAAAGTAACGACGTGAGCGCTGTGTACGTGGACCTGCTGGAGAAAGGTTCACAGAAGGTCATTCAGTCACTTCTGGTGTCGCAGAATGCGAGCGAACTGCGTGGTGTGCCATTCGCAGAAACCGCGACTGTCGATGGTAAGGAATATCAATTTTACCTCCGGTTTCAACGCAGCTATCAGCCGTATTCCGTAAAGCTGATCGATGTGAGCCGCACCAACTATATCGGGACATCAACGCCGCGTGACTATCGTTCCGTGATTCAGATCTCAGAACCGGGCAGCGATGAGACCGAAGAATTTTCGGTGTGGATGAACAATCCGCTGCGATTCAAAGGCGAGACGTTTTATCAGACCGGTCATCAGGATCTCGGCGGTGGAAAAGAGATGACCACGCTGTCTGTGGTTAACAACCAGGGCTGGATGCTGCCGTACATCGCCTGCATGATTGCGATGTTCGGCATGTTCGCTCAGTTTGGTCAGACCCTGTTTCGATTTCTGGACCGCAGCGTGCGAACCCCAGAACTGGCTGGTGTTCCGTCCGATGCGATCTCTTCAGATGTAAGGCCTGGTTTTGGCCCGGCACGATCGGAAGCGAAGCCGGTGGACAAAGAGGCGGCAACTCCTGCGGAACCCTCAACGCCATTTATTCTGAAATACGGAATTCCAATCGTCGTCACGTTGATCTTTGCGATGTGGCTGGGCAGAAAGGCGATGCCTCCGAAAATCGTGGCAAATACGATGAACCTTTATGGCTTCGCGCAGTTGCCGGTGGCCTGGAGCGGACGACCACAGCCAATCGATTCGATGGCTCGTGTCCAGCTGCTGGCAGCATCGCACAAATCGACATTTGAAGGGGAAATGGATGCGGCTGAATTGTCCTCGCCTGAACGCCGCGAAAAAGTGCTGCAGGCAATTGCGAAGGGATGGCCGACGGTCGATTTGAGTAAGTTCACGGATTTCAATGGCAGCTATACGGAGTGGATCGAGAAAATCAAAGACCTGACAGCATCCGGAGAAGAAGCCATTGAAGCGCGGATGCGTTCCGTGATGGTGCGCAAAATGCCGGCGGTTCACTGGCTGCTGGACGTAATGACGCGGCCAGAGGTTGCGGCCCGACACCGTATTTACAAAATCGAAGATGATAATCTGTTGTCTCTGCTGGGCCTCGAAAAACGAGCAGGACTGACGTATTCGCTCATCGAAATTCAGAAGAATTTCAAAGCGCTGGAGCCGATCCTGCAGGCCAGCCGTAAGAAACAGGAAAACAAGCAGGAAAACCTGCTGACACCGATTGAACGCCGCGTCGGCGCACTCTTCGAAACTATGGGACGTGTCGATCAGTTGTCGCAGGTCTTTATCCTCCGCGAATCCGATGGCTTGCTGGGCGCATACGTGGACTCGTGGCGCGTCCTGCGGCTGCTGGGCAACACGGCTCCGGTGAGCCCAGTACCAACGGGATCGACAAATGAGACGCGGTCATGGGAAACGATGATCGCGGCGAATTCTGTGCGTCAGCTCAATGAACACATGACAGATAATGGTATTGTGTCGCTCGAAGATTTTATCGCGTTTATCCACGAAAAACTGCCGAAGGAAATCGTCACTCAATCGATCACGGGGAGCTATAGAATTCTGCTGGATCAACTCCCGAAAAATACGGATGCTGCGCGCACAGGCGACGAAGGAGTCGATGTGCGGGACAAGGCCGCCGAGGCTGCCGCGCGAGTACCGGACGAATTCCTGAAAGAGATTCTCCAGGTGATTGCCGACTCCGATCCAAAACAGACGCCGGAAGAAATTGCCGCTGCGTTGCCCGCCGAGACCATGCAGGACATGGCATCTGCTCGGATTTCGTCGGAAATGTTTGACGTCTTTTCAACGATTTCCGAACGGACTCCGGATGATAAGCGGCTGCAGGCAATTCGCACACGTCTGCAGAAAATAGGTGCTGACGATCCTAAGGTTCTCTCACTGGCAATGAATGATGAGCTCATTCGCCTTGTATGGGACGATCTTCAGGCGCGAGTCGGGCATCTGATGCCGGGTGGCGAGAACATGGCCACGTTCAACACAAATGCTCTGGCGGTCAAAGACATCCTCGTGGGATGGGAACAGGGTGATCTCAACGCGTTCAATACGAGCATCGAAAAATACAGCGAAACATTAAAGGCTCATCCGGTGCCACACCTGAATACCGGTGTCGTGAAACTGGAAGCGTGGTTTAACTTTGTTGAACCATTCTACCTTGCGATCAATATTTATCTGCCAATCATCGTTCTGTCGTTTGCAGGCTGGCTGGTTTGGGGCCGCGTGTTGCGAAACACGTCCCTGTTTCTGCTGGTCCTGGCGTTTGTGCTGCACACGGCCGCGTTGATTCTGCGAATGTGGATTTCGGGACGTCCGCCAGTCACGAATCTCTATTCGTCTGCCATCTTTATCGGATGGGGTGTGGTCCTCGGCAGCTTCTTTATCGAGCTGCTGCTCAAGCGCGGCATCGGAAATCTGATTGGGGCCTCCGTCGGGGCCGCAACGCTGGTCATCGCCCATTATCTGGCGCGCGACGAAGGCGACACGCTGGGTGTCATGCAGGCGGTGCTCGATACAACCTTCTGGCTGGCAACGCACGTCGTCTGTATCACACTGGGTTACGTGGCCACGCTGGTTGGCGGGTGTATGGGCATCGCCTATTGCGTGATGGCGGCCTTGAACCCTCGCAGAGCAGGCCTTCGCGCCACCGATAAACCGACCGATGAATTCAAGCTGTTCGGCAAGATGGTGTACGGGGTCATTTGTTTTGCCATTTTCTTCAGTCTGGTCGGGACGGTCCTCGGGGGCTTGTGGGCCGATGATTCGTGGGGACGATTCTGGGGCTGGGATCCGAAAGAAAACGGCGCGATGATGATCGTGCTGTGGAACGCCATCATTCTGCACGCTCGCTGGGGCAAGCTGGTGCGCGACTATGGGACAGCCGTGCTGGCCGTTGTCGGAAACGCCGTCACCGCCTGGTCGTGGTTTGGCGTGAATGAACTGAAGGCCGGGTTGCACTCCTATGGCTTCACGGAAGGACGTCTGCTGGCCATGGTCGGTTTCATGGCCATCCAGATTGCGCTCGTGCTGGCATTCGCGGCGTTTGCGATGCTCCTCCGGAAATATGCCGCGCGGCCGGCCCTGCAGACCAAATGATTTCTGATTCGAGACCACGCAGCAATTGTTTTCTGTACAGCAATTGTTTTCAGTGATCCCAGTGCTGCGGATTCACAAAATGTTGGAACCTCGAAGGGGTTCATCCTGCTGTTGTTCAGGCCTGACGGGCAAAGCGGTGAAGTATTTTGATTCGTTTAGCCCATGGTCGAAAGACAAGGCCGTTCCCCAAAACCCGGCCTTTCGGAGGCTGCGGGGTAAACGCGCCTAATCATTTCTGAAACCAGTCAGCAGATCGGTCAGCACATCTTCATCGGTGGGATAATTTGATGTCTGCAGGGCGCGAAGTGGCAGCGGGACATTGTCCATGCGATAGGCCGTGCCAGCCGCATGCAATCCGTAGACCGCCGTCGTGAATCGCACGTTCGGTATAAACTCAAGCGGGGCATTTGGGTAGTCGATGACGATCGTCGGAATGGATTTCAGGTAATCCCGGGCGGCTTTGGAGAAATAGGGGATTGTTTCTGCTCCCACGATCACACACAGATCTGTTTCTCGGCGTTCCAGCAGTTCATTGGCGGAGAATTCACCGGGATTGTATCGCGGATAACCGCGCGAGATATCGACTGCGAACGGGTATCCGGTCTGCCACAGCAGCACGTTATCCGCCCCGGAGACGTCGCCCTGCAGGCGCATTCTGCGGGCGGTAAAGCGTGTCACCGCGTTAAGTTCGGCCACCAGTTGCAGCAGGGCAGCCACGTGAATGTGACCGGTATTCAGGGGCCGTTCATCGTCCCACATGCGAGATCCGGCAAGACCCAGGCCAAAGAATACGACTCCGTACCGGCAGTTCTTCATCAGTTCCATCAAATGTCGGACTGGCTCGGACACATCGGTGAGTGGAGTGCCGCGAAGTAACGCGCGAAGCTGCGAGATGATTTCGAAGTCGCCATCGGGTGAAACCGGAATCACAAGATCTGCGGCACCACCGTGAGGAGACAGTTGCCAGTCTTCAACTTTTCCCGCTTCGCCAATCATCACGACTTTGCGACTGTCGCGTCCTTCGGGAGTAAATCTTCCTTTGGCAAACACCGAATAACGATCCGCATGCCGTGGATGGGATGCGGCCGGATGACATCCCCAGAAAATTACCAGATCGGCTCGATTGCGGACTTCGCCCAGCGTACACGTCACTTCGCCGACTTCCTGCAATGCCATGATCGACGGCCCGTGGCACATGGATGCGGTCGTATCAATTGCCGCCCCCATGCGGTCCGCGAGTGCCACAGCGGCACGCTGTCCGGGGCTCGAACTGCGTGACAGTCCGTAGACCAGCGGATAGTCCGCACGTCGCAGCAGCTTCGTCGCCTGCTGAATTGCCGCCTCATAGGCCGTGGCGATGCCGTTCAGTTCCGCGACGGGTTGAGTCGCAACCACATGATTGCGAAACCAACTTTCACCCAAAGCACAGCGCGGCTCGAACGCGACAATGTGTTGATCATCAAATGTCAGGGAGACATCGTCACACAAACATCCACAACCAGGGCAGGCAACGTGCGTTTCAGTGGTGTTCAACGCTGGCTCCGTAAAGTTCCGTCGGGCGGATTCACAAATTGTTGGGACCGCGAAAAGGTTCATTCCTCAGTATTTCAGACCCGGAAGGCCTGAAATATCCAATGCCGGTGGCGTAACGGTCTGTTGAGTTAATCACAAAACAACAACTTCTTGTTTAACCCGTGGCCGAAAGGCCAGGTTTTTTGGAACGGCCTGGCCTTTCGGCCACGGGTTAAACGACTAAATCAACACGCCGGTAAGCCACCGGTCTGTGAGGTGCAATGCGCTCTGCTTTACGCACCCTACTTTGAGATCAGCAATTCCGGTTTGACGAGATTCAGCATGTGACCGTGATCGGCTGTCACGATGAGCAGTGATTCGTCCCAGTTGCTGTGCGACTCAACCCAATCGGTAATGACCTTCACCGCATCGTCACCGGTGTTTACGGCTCCGATGGAATTGTCAATGTTGTCGTCATGGTTCGCCCAGTCAACGTCGCCGGATTCAACCATCAGCCAGAATGGCTTCTTATCGCGACCAAGCACGGTAATTGCTGCGGTTGTCATCTCAGCCAGCGTTGGGTTCTCTTCCAGATCAGCGGCCGAGTAAGTTTCCGACTTTCCTCCCAGGCCGGGTGCCGGATCGTATCGTCGATCCGCGGTGGCAAACGGCAAATGGCCGTTGTATTGACCATTGCCAAAGAAGCCGAGCAGGCGGTGATTGTCTTTCGCCGCGGCAGCGGCTGCCTCGTCAAGAATCTGTGTCCCTTTTCTCCCGGCCGTCCTGACGGCAGTTACGTATTTTCCGCCGTTGGCGATGCTGACCGTCTTCAGGTCTTCGTCGGTCAAATAGATGTTGCCTTCCACGAAATTATCACCCTGGCTCGCGTTACCGCGCTTTGCGTCCCCGTTGTTTCCGTAGCCGCCGCCAATCACGACATCAAGTCCCGGTAATGGGGTTTGCGGATGCTGGATCGAGGGCAGCCCCAACATGTCGCGCGTCAGATCCTGGTAATCGTCTCTTGACACATTGTGGGCGTACGCTGCTGCGGGTGTCGCATGACTGATCGGCACCGACGAGACAGCTCCGACGCGCCAACCCTGTCGCTGCAGGTCGTGAGCCACAGTTGAAACGGGTGTGCCGTTTGAATCAACGTTGACGCTGCCGTTGAATGTCTTGATGCCAGCTGTCATGCTGGTGGCCGATGATGACGAATCGGTGTAGTCATGTTTGGGATTTCCATCCGCAGGTTTGGCGATCAGATAACCCGGATCGCCCGGAGTGGCCCACGGTGCGGTTCCCGCGCAGGAGGCATCGTAGCCCCCTCGAATCGTGCCACCGGGATTCTTCACGGTCTGTGTGTTCACGTCCACGTCCGTCCCTTCGTTGTGAGCACTGGTGACAAAGAAGCCGAACTGGGTCGTTCCGTTTGCGTCGTATTCCTGAAAATGTGTTCCCGTCCCGCGGCCCTCAGTGTAAGTAACTTTTTTCTGATTCCAGACAGCCGCCGCGCGGGTTGTCTGCCAGTCCATACCGTCGAACACGACCAGAAAGACATACTTTTTCCCGGCGGCGGCGGCAGCACGCTGCAGGTCGGCCACATTTGTCTGATCCATCCAGACCGCATCAGGATTGACTGTTTTCTCCGGCACATATCCGTACAGAGCCTGCACCTTAGCCTCAGATCGATAGACGCTTGACGGCCCGAAGTACGAATTCAGATCCACACCGTCGCCTGCATTCTTCGTTCCAAATGCGTAGACGGGGATCAGTCGATTGGAATGTGATTTCCAGCCGGTATATTTCGCCGGGTCTGTGCCCCAATAGCCGAATTCAGCCCTGTCCTGGGCGATGGCTTCGGACTGCAGTCGCCTGGGCAGGTCGGTGACATCCGATGCCGCGGCGACAACAGCGCCCACGGCTTGCGTGTTCTCTTCGGCACGCGATGCCGGATGGGCACAACAAAAGACGGCGGTGACCAAAACAAGATGTTTCATAAAGCCTCAATCGAAAACCGGGAACCAAGCACGGCCTGAAATCATTATGGTTGTGGAAACGAAGGAGTAGAGGAGTATGGTCCAAACGGCGGCAAATCCCGCAAGTGATCGAGCCAACTTATTTCCGCCGGATGGAATCCTGCTCAGGTTTGGGTATCGTGCCCTCGTTCATTTTTTTTCTGAGACAGCGGCAAGATACCATTTCAAGCCTCAGAAAAGGGGTCCGGAACCAATAGCCAGATGGCCCGAAGGGTGCTGCGCACGATTGGTTCCTGCCCCTTTTTCTGAGGCCCCAGGGGTTCGGATTTGCATGACACGATTTGCTGTCCCGGCTCAGATCAGAGTTGAATCTCGCCGGGGACAGATTGCGACTATCTGCCGTGGATTTCCTCTTCAGACAATCAGTTTCGGTATCAAGTTCCAAAATATGATCTCTTTCATAATCCGCCTTTTCCTTTTTGCGTTGGCAGTTGCCTGTTGTTCACTCAACGGATTCGGGCAGGACGAGCCCGCGTTGACATGGTTCCGCACGGAAGTTCCGGAAGGCACGGCCAGTGCCTGGTATCGCTGGGCTGTTGACCCGTCCGTGGAGAACTCTGATACAGCGGAGTTGACGATTGTCACGAATGGTCATTGTTCGCTGTACGTCAATGGTCAGCGAATTCTGAAAAATGCCTCCATGCCTCAAACCGCCAACAAAGTTGAGGCTTCAGGTCGCAATGTGAAGCCATTGCTCCGACACGGACGGAACACCGTGGCTGTTGAAGTACATGCCGCGGATCGTACAGCTGTGTTCGGTATTGCCATCCAGGCCGTTGACGGAGCCAGCAAAAAATCGATCGGCGGCGGATGGAAGAGGGCTCCGATCGTGCCGCCTGTCGGCTGGCAGCAAACCGATTTTAATGATCGCGACTGGCCGGAAGCCAGGCCGGTCGCAGACGAGCCCGGAAATCGCTTCATGGTGGTGGCCCCGAATGAATTTACTGCTCCGGCAGCCCCCGCAAAAAAACGCCCCGCGCCGTTCCAATTCGAAGACGGCGATCATGTCGTTTTCGCAGGCGCGACTTTCTTCGAACGCGCTCAGTTGTCCGAACATCTCGAAACGACGCTGACCGGAACGCTCGGCAGCAAGCATGTCACCTTTCGAAATCTTGGCTGGAGTGCGGATACGGTCTTTGCGGATTCTCGCGGTATTTTTGACAGACCCGATGTCGGCTATCTGCGTATGGTGGAACACATTCGCGCCGAAGAACCGACCATTGCATTTATCTGCTATGGCCAGAACGAAGCGCTCACGCCCGGTATGACCCCGGATCAGTATGCCGGGCAGCTTGGAAAGCTGCTGGATGAACTGGCGGCTTCCGGAATCACCTGCATTCTGGTGTCGCCGCACGAACTGTTTCCGGCGACTCCGCCGATTCCGTCACCAGCAAGATTCAATCCGAGAATCAAAGTCTTCTCCGAAGCGATGTCGAGCGTCGCACAGTCAAGCGGCTTCTTATTTGTCGACATGTTTACAGACTTTTCCAAACGCATGCTGGAGACAGATGCAGAAATCAGGAAGACGGCCGGGGCGGGAAATTCAGACGTCTACCAGTCACTCGCCGACAACGGGATGCACCTGACGAATCATGGTTATCGTTGTGCAGCCCGGATTTTTACGGAGCGCCTGCTCGGCAGTAACAGCGGCATCGAAGCAGAATCTCCTTCACGTTACGAAGCCCGGCGACAGCTGATCCTGAAGAAGAATGAACTCTACTTCCACCGCTGGCGTCCCCAGAATATCACTTATCTCTTCGGCTTTCGCAAACATGAACAGGGCAACAACGCCGCCGATATTGCGAAGTTTGATCCCTTCATTCTGGCTCTGGAAAAACAAATTTACGAACTGCAGTAAAGCGAGCGGCAAAGACGAATCTACCGTAGTGGACGAGGCGACGAGTCCAACAATGCGGGGATTCGTTGCCTCATCCA
>JAGQQS010000172.1 GCA_020426105.1 Planctomycetaceae bacterium | reverse complement strand
CAATAATGGCCGCACTGGCAGATGTCACCCCGGACCCGAGCGTCACGTGATCGAAATAATTTCGTTGCAGCATGTCCTGCGAATGGAGACGAGCGGCAACGATGAGTTGCTGCTGCGGAGCAAGGGGCTGTTTCGCCGCCGCCGAAATCGTCCCCGTCGGCAAGCCAGCGTTCAGCCCGATCCCGTAGCGAGCCGCTTCCGCATTCGGATTTGCACGTGCCCGATTCACCAGTTCCAGCATGTACTGTTCGAGATCCGTCATAGCCGGTGCAGTGAGCAAAACTCGAGCTTCCAGGGGATCAACGGCAGAACCGGACGGGCGTCGCCTGCGACGCGAGGACCGCGGAATATGCAGCCTTCGCCATACCCTCTTGAACCATCCCATCGTCGCTGCACCGTTGCTGAGAATCAGGGACCGCTCGTTTGTCCCAATGTCCATTGATTCAATCATATCCAGCCCTGCCAAAAGAGTGGCACCTGCCCAGGCGCCGCGGCTGTTTTTCGTTTTCCAGCGATAGTGCACTGTCAAAAAGAATTTAGGACTGTGGACGAGGCGACGAATCCCGGTCAGCCGTGTAACTGCAGAGACTCGTGGCCTCGTCCGCTGCGATCCATCCCTCTTTTGATTTCGACAATGCAATTTCGACGATTTTACTTCGATCCAGCTTCCATCAGGCTGAATAAGAAGTCGCCCTTGCGACCATCATAGACCCCGGCAGGGAACGGTGACAATCCCAGAGAATCATCCACACGAAAGATGAGTCGCATTGATCATGTACCAGTAGACAACTCTACAGTGCTGAAAGCGACTCGGCTTGCTCCTTGTGTGTAAAGAAAGACCGATTAGGCCCCGAAATCAGGCAACCTGCTGAATTCCGCAGGTTTCACAGCAACAAAAAAAGCCAATTCATCGAGACCTCAACGTCACTCGCGTTGAGGCACTCTTTGAATTGGCGTTGTTCTTTGTCAGCGCTGAAACTTAGCTGAACAGCAGCAGATCAAACAGATCATGGCGACGTGCTTCGAAGAATGAGTCCGTCGCACTTACCAAGGCCACACTGCTCACGGTTTTCCGGCCACCCACGGAAGAAGACTCATCTACCTGAGCTTTATCCTTGCCGCCACCACCGGTAAGTCGCAGATTGTGCCCTACAGAGCTTGCCATCGCTCCCAGTGCATCACTTCCGCCGCCCCCGGTCACCACAGCGTTATGAGCCACATTTGTGTTGTCAGCAATGACCGTATCACTGCCGGCTGCCCCACGGGCAATCAGATTGTGCCCCACTTCGACAGCCTTGAGCCCGAGTAAATCATTTCCACCAGAACCGTTCACGACCACGTTGTCATGGAAAGTCGAGTTCGTGATGGAAACACGATCGTTACCCAATCCCGCACTGACTCGCAGATCATTGAGTCCTGTGACGTGATC
Source organism: Planctomycetaceae bacterium (assembly GCA_020426105.1). Classification (GTDB taxonomy): domain Bacteria; phylum Planctomycetota; class Planctomycetia; order Planctomycetales; family Planctomycetaceae; genus SXXK01. The sequence continues at coordinate 5,180 of JAGQQS010000172.1, read as the reverse complement.
GATTTCGAGGATATCGTTGCCGAGCCCAAGACTGACACCCGTGTTGTTCAGGATGTTCAGGTCCTTAATGCCCACAGTATCGTTGCCGCCACGCATGTTGATCAGCAAATTATTCCGGATGCTTGCCGCGGGAAGCACGTAAGGGGTTGCGACGCCATTGATCGTCGTGTGCCCCAGCCCCAGCACCGTGATATTGGTCCCGTCACCCGAGATTTGAATTGAGTTATTACCCCTGTCACCCAGCACTCGCAAATTGCCATGACTGTAGCTTACGATCACATTGCCATCGCCAGCAATATCCGGTACGTCGGTAACCATAATAGTTGCGGTCTCGTCTTTACTTACACCGCCCCCCGAAACGGTATAGACGAAGCTATCGGTGCCGACAAATCCCGCCGCTGGCGTGTAGGTGAATGATCCATCCGGATTGAGCGCCAGCGTGCCATTCGCGACGTCCGTTTTCAACGCCGCTGTGAGAGCCGTGGCAGGCGTCACGGAATCATTTGTCAGCACGTTTCCGGTTACCGAATTTCCAACGCGAACCGAGAATGCATCACCAATTGTTGTGATGACCGCCGGAGGTACTGGCACTGCGTTAATCGTCAGAGGAGTCGCTGCGAAAGTAAATGGGGCTCCCGTACCGTCGATCGGAACATTCGTCGTTGACGCAGTAAACTCTACCTTTGTTGAGGTATCAACTGCGAAACCGGCCTTGGCTGTAAACGTCGCCGTATACAAAGTAACTGGCAGATCAGGAGTAAATGTAACGTCTGCCAACGTGGTCCACGTATAAGGAATTCGCGTATCTGTCCCCGCCACAGAATTGTCAGCGATCTGACCACCAGACGACGGTGTCGGTGGACTCAGGACATTGGTGATGCCAACGAAATCCAGCTTCGTCGAATCAAAATGCAACGAGAAATTGAATCCATTGCTCAGAGAATTTGCGGGAACCGTGTCCAGCTTGACGTCAAATTGAACCTGTCCACCTGGCTGAACACTGATTGTCGGTGGAGTCGTCGTTAATACATGGCCAGCCAGAAGCACTCTCGGCTCCAGCGCTTCCATGCTGAGCGCACCGGCAACATGGCTACCGCGCATCCCACGGCTGGGTCGACGATGCGGCTGTCGGGAAAATAACGTAGCGACGCGGAGAAGTTCTTTTTGAAGCATTTTTTTCACTTTCTAAATGAAGTGCAGACATCAACTCGAAAAAATTAAGCTCTTAACTTGGTCGACGGCAGGCCGGGACATCACAAGCTTGCCATAATACCCATTATTCCCAATATTCCAATTATTCAGGCGGCTAAAACTCCGCCTATTTTACTTTTTTACCTACTCCATACTCACCACAGCCCTGCTCCCCAAGGATTCCATTCGTTTAAGTCGTTGGCTCGGAAGCTGAAACGCTCATCACGCGGCGCTGTACCTTCAACTACAAAGCCAGGTCCAGGAGTTCATCGGGAATAGAAGCGCTGCCGTCAACGGCCGAGAAAAGCAGATCCAGCGCTGGCATCGCGGCCGTCGAAGTAACCGATGGTTCTGCATCAAAGTTGAACAGGTCTGGTTCATCTTCTTCGCCCGGCTCAAGGAATGCGGTCTCATCGTTCGATGGCGGGGTCTGATCTCCGATTGGTATCGCGCCCGTCGTTCCGGAGTCGGTCGGCTGTGGATTTGTCGTGGTCACTACCGGCTGTGGTGTGATGACGATGCTGTTGGCTGTCTGCTGCGTTGCTGCAGCCGCGGGAACCCCCTGCAGATTATTCAGGTATGCTTTAATTTCAGCAGGGGAATTTCTATCCTGGGCGGCGTTTGCGGGGATCAGCTTCTGAAAATCAGCGTCTGAAATATCGGGGCCGAGCATCCAGGCATAGAGCAGAACCGCGTCCTGAAATGCGTTTCGAGTACCATTGCCGTCAATATCAAACAGCGCCTGACTGGCATCGAGATTCGCTCTGATCTCTGTGGGCGTATTCAGGGCAGGATCTGCATTCGCGGGGATCAGCTTCTGAAAATCAGCATCTGAAATGTCGGGGCCGAGCATCCAGGCAAAAACCAGCACGGCATCCTGGAAAGCATTTCTTACGCCGTTGCCATCAACGTCAAAGTCAAATTGTGCCGGAGGAGTTCCCAGTGCAATCGTTGCTGGCGTGCTTTGGAATGTTGCGCCACCTTGTGCGGTCCCGGTAAAGTTGATGGTCTCGCCGTCGAAACCTGCCAGAGTTTTAAAAACAGCGACGTACAAAGTGGTCGGTTGTGCATTTGGCACTCGATTACCATTGCCATCGACGGTTCCTGGCCAGTTGCCCAGGGCAACATTCCACACGGATTTGACGAATTTGTCGGTGTTAGGATCACCGTCGGCATTGGCCCCGGTGGCGGTATCGTCACCCAGAACCGGAGCCGTAATATCAGCCGGCTCCACTTTACCGTCGATCTGATAGGAGCCGCTCTTGAATCCAACAAACTCCAGTTCCTGACTGTTGAAGTGCATCTGCAGACCCAACGACTGGCTATTCGCCGGAAGCAAGCCGCTGGTGCTGTACGGCACAGTCACTTCAAACGTGCCACCCACACCAATCTCTGCGACGTTAACCGACGGAGACACGATCTGCGTCGGACCTCCTGGCGCACTCAATTGCACTGATGCTCCCTGGAACGTTTCGCCTCCCTGCGGGATCCCGATGAAGTTAATCGCTTCGCCGTTAAAGCCGGCTTTCACGTTAAAGACCGCAACGTACAGTTCACTGGGCAGTGTATTTGGCACTCGATTGCCATTACCATCGATGGTTCCCGGCCAGTTACCCAGCGCCACGTTCCACACAGACTTGATGAATTTGTCGGTGTTCGCATCGCCGTCGGAGTCTGGCCCGGTTGCGGTGCTTGTTCCCAGAACCGGCGCTGTGATATCGGCCGGTTCCACTTTGCCATCGATTTCATAAGTGCCGCTCTTGAAACCAACAAACTCCAGTTCCTGGCTGTTGAAGTGCATCTGCACGCTCAGCGACTGACTTTGCGCAGCAGCCAGATCGGTTGTGCTGTAGTTCACCGCGACTTCAACCTGTCCGCCAACCGCAGGTGCCGCATTATTCGCAGTCGCAGTGATGATCTGCGTGAGCAGCTGGCGAGACTCCAGAACTTCAGACTGACGCGCCTGAGAAAGGTAACCCTGGCGACGGCGCACAGCACCTGTTCGGCAGCGTGTCCGGTCGAAACAGCGAAACATTCGGGAACTCAAAAGTGACATAAGCGGATCTCCTGAGGAAGGACGGGAGCGTTAAGAATACCTGGGATACCGCGTGATCCTTGTTCAACGTAAACCAGAATCAGCTGCGGCACATGGACAAACAGTTTTCAGAAATTAAAGGGCCTGGAGCAGAACATTGTCATCCTGCAGCGATTCAAAAAAGACGTCGCTGACATCCTCCGAGTTATCAGTGAGCATCTCCGGGGCAGGATTCAGCCATGGAAAATCCGACACGGGACGGATCTCAACGTTTTCCTGTTCGGAGTGCTCAAAGTCGTCTTCTTCAGTCTCAATCACAATCGGGGCCTCGGCTGCCGCCGAGGAACTAAACAGATTGATTGCGGTACTGGCAACCGGGACACTGCTGCCTGTCGATTTGACCGGAGCATAGGCGACGGCCGCAGCGAAGCCACTGGCGAATGCAGCAGGTGCTGCCCCCAGATTCTGGACAAACGTTTTGATCTGCGTGGCGTTGTTTCGCGTGTCCGGAGTATTAGCCGGACCACGCAGCAGTTCCAGAACTGAATCCGAAGCACCAAGCTTCACCAGGACAATAAGATTTCCGTCCTGACTTTGGGTGGAACCATTGTTGTCAACATCCAGGTTCGCCTTGTTGCTTTCGAAACTCGCCCTCATTTGTGCGGCAGTGGCCGTGGATCCGGGCGTTCTCAGGAGTTCCAGCGTTGAATCGGAAGCGCCCAACAAGATCAAGGTCACCAGGTTTCCGTCCTGAGTCGTCACCTGACCGTCGCCGTCCATGTCACCGGATAACGGAGCTGAACCACGTACGATTGTCGCCGTCGCTGGATCACTGTTTGCCGTCCCGTCGTTCACGACGATCGATACCGACTTGTTGCCCGTTGCCGCCGTGTTCGTGTCCGCGTATTTGAGCAAACGGATAGCGGTCTGATAATCGGCCAGGCTTGCACTGCCTGTCAGAGCAAGAACGCCGGTGGCTGAGTTGTAAGCCGCCACATTAATTGTTCCTGGGGCTCCTGTGATCGACAGACTCTCCGTCGATGAAGGGCTGCCCAAAGTAATCGTTGCGGATATCAGATTAGCCGTGTCCGCATCTGTCACTGTCGCGTCGGTATCAACAATCGCCGCAGCAGGATCACCAGGCGTGTAAGTGCTTGTGAAATTGACACCCGTTTCGGGGCCATTCAGATCGACAACTGGCTTGTCTGCCACAGGCACCACATCGATTGTGATGGTCTGCAGCGTACTGTCGGCACTTTTTGAATCCTTCACTGTAACAGTGACGGCGCGATCCGGAGCATCTGAAGGATTTTCCGACGGATTGGTAAACATCAGAGTACGGAGTACTTTTTGGTAGTTCGCTGCAGTCGCACTTCCCGTCAAAATCAGATTCGTTGCCGTACTGGCCGCATCCAGCACTATACCGTCTGACGGCGACACCGTGATCGATTCACTATCCGCAGGATTGGTTAGAGCGATCGTCATCCGCTCGATGTTGTCATTATCGGAATCGGTAACAGTACCTGAGGCTGCGATCAGCTTACTTCCGTCGCCTTCGGTGTATGTGACTGACGCAAGCCCGCCAACTACCGGTGGCGCATTTGGCCCCTGAAGAGTGGCAATTGCAAAGTTGGTGTTAAACGGAAATGCACCGAAGACGCTTGCACCTGTCGTGCCTGCGATGACCCATTTACCATCCGGCTTCAATGCCAATGCCGTGGCCGCATCCTGTGCATATGTAAAGAAGTTAATGAGCCCCTGATTTGGTAATTCGCTTTGAGATCCGGTTGTCGAATCGAAAGTAGCGACGGCAAAATCGACGTTCGGATTAGGACCTGCCAGTTGTTGCGATGAACCCGCCGCAATCAGCTTACCGTCCTGCAGTTTCAGTTCGCTGAGTTGTTCGTTACTGTTAATTCCCGAGCGGAAGTCCTGCAGCTTAATGCCTGCCGTG
>JAGQQS010000171.1 GCA_020426105.1 Planctomycetaceae bacterium | reverse complement strand
ACTCAATCATCTCTGTAAAGACAAATCGAAGGTAAAAGTGCTCCGCAGTCGCTTGAGCGATATTTCGTGGTGGATGCGGTTGCTGAGCCGGCACATTGCGCAGCGCGCACTGAATGTACATCTCACTTCCGCATCGGTAGCGTGAGAACCGACGATCCTATACCTTAGTCGGCGGAACATGGTTGTCAGCGGCATTCACGGGGCCGGAATTTCAATGCAACAGAAACGCGTATTAATATTGGCGGGAGATTTCGTCGAAGACTATGAGATTATGGTCCCATTCCAGACATTGCAGACCTTCGGCGTTCGTGTCGATGTCGTGTGTCCGGATCGGAAATCGGGCGACAAAATTCGCACAGCGATTCATGATTTCGAAGGTGACCAGACTTACAGCGAGAAGCCAGGCCACTATTTTTTGCTCAACGCCGATTTTGCAGCGGTGCAGGAAGCTGATTATCACGGGCTGCTGATTCCAGGTGGACGGGCGCCTGAGTACCTGCGACTCAATCCGCGTGTGCTGCAGCTCGTTCGGGAGTTTAACGTTTCCGGGAAGCCCATGGCTGCCATCTGTCACGGAATCCAGATTCTGACGGCGGCCGGAGTAATACAAGGTCGCACTTGTACGGCATATCCTGCCTGCGGTCCGGAAATCACGCTGGCAGGCGGAACCTACTCTGAAACAGCCGTCGATGCAGCAGTGGTTGACCAGAATCTGGTCACGGCCCCCGCGTGGCCAGCGCACCCTGCATTTTGCAGAGAATTCCTGAAATTGCTGGGAGTTGTCTAACGTCCGTCGGCGCAGACTTAAGGCATGGAATGAAGCCTCCGAGCGTTCCCGGGCTTCGCTTCGTGAAGCAAGATTTAATTGGGAGTGTTGCGCGGCTTCCGGAGTTCCCATACCGACAAATCGAATCTGCGCTTTCCGAATTGAAGACATCAAGCCACAATACGCAGATTGATCTCTGTCCGATTTCCGTTTAAAGATCCAGTGTCGATGACATCTGCAGAACAGTATCTGAAGCCCGAAGTCATTCAGAGTATTGCCCGTCTGGATCTCCGCGCGAAGTTCATCGTTGAGGGGCTGCTGGCCGGCCTGCATGCAAGCCCATATCATGGTTTCAGCGTTGAGTTCAGTGAACACCGC
>JAGQQS010000170.1 GCA_020426105.1 Planctomycetaceae bacterium | reverse complement strand
ACCCCCATTTGACGCGCCAGGGCGCGCGGGCGAATGCGGGCGAGCTCCTGCGAAGATGCCTCGGCCAGCACATCCAGAAAACGGTCCAGATTACTTTGATCGGCGATGTCGCCGGGAAGTCGGCTTCGGAATGACTCGAGTTTTTTTCGCAGTGAAGCCGGCGGTGCCGGAACGCGGACAAAGGGGTCCGTGATGGTTGAACCTGAAAGCCGCCCGCACACAACATCGTCGATTCGCCGATAAACACGATCCAGCGGTTTATGCCCCTTGATGTTCACTTCAATGTGAGCCAGCAATCGTCCCAGCAGTCCCCACGTCGCAATTCGGACACTATGCCGCAGCAGGCTGCCACCACCCGTTCGTGGTTGCAGTTCAACCGAGCTGACAAACCACTGAAACGGACCGTTTTCAAACTCGCGCAGAATGCTGAAGCTTCGGCCCTCAATCCATTCAAAGGGATGTTCTTCCCAGCTCAATCGGGTCCAGCCGAGTTTAAAAGATCCAATGCGGTGTTTGTGCCCCGCGTCGTCGCGGCGAGTGATGTATTCAACGGGAGGCAAGCCCACTGCGGCGTTGACGCGTTCCGTATTGGAAATGTGCGGCCAGAGATCTTTGGGATCGCCATCCAGCTGCCATTCCCAGTTCGCCTCAAACACCTTACCGACCGCGCCCGGGAGCGCCGGATGAACTGTCGCCGGGTATACTTCACCCTGCAACAAGGCGTTGAGGTCCTGGAGCAGATGAGCGGCGTCAGCGTATCGGGCATCAGGATGTTTTTGCAGAGTCTTCGCCAGTAACGCAGCAACTCCGTCGCTGATTTCCGGGACAATCCTGCGAGGATCAGGAGCCGGATCGAAGCAATGCATCGTAATCAGTCGAATGGGATCGTCAGCAAGAAATGGCGGTCTTCCCGTAAGCAGCTCAAATAATGTGGCTCCGAGTGAATAGATGTCAGCAGCGGGAGTGATACCGCCTTTGTCGGTACACTGCTCCGGAGAAATATAATATGGCGTGCCCAGCATCATGCCGGTACGCGTGAGTTCCATGGATGCCCCCTGATCCACGTGCCGCGCGAGACCAAAGTCTGTTAGTTTTGCCGTTAAAGGCTGGCGATCGCGTACGGCGTTCATTACGGCGTCGCCGGAAGTTTCACCCTCAGCTGAGATGGCTGTCAATAAAATATTGGCCGGCTTGATATCACGGTGAACAATGCCGATGCGATGAGCGACGGCCAGTGCGTTCGCCACGTCTGCGATGATTTCCAGCGCCGCGCGTTCCTGCAGTGCCCCGTGCTGCTGGACCACAGCCTTGAGATCCGTTCCATCGACCAACTCCATCACAATGAAGCGGGTGTTGCCGCACACACCGGAATCAAGCAAATTAGCCACGTTCGGATGCTGCACTTCGGACAGCATCCGCACCTCTTTCTGAAAACGCTGGACCGCCTGTTGATCGAGACTGAATTCCGCCGGCAGAACCTTAATCGCGACGCTGCGAGGCAGGTGTAAATCCTCGGCAAGGTAAACAGCGCCCATGCCACCCTCGCCAAGTTTCCTTACAGGACGATATCGATTTCCGAGATCAGGGAGTTGCGAATGACTGCCACCCGTTGTCGCATTTTCAGAAGTCCCCACTGCAGAATCTGCCGAACGCGGAGCGGACATCGCGACCACGTTCCCTGCACAGGTTGGCGCATCGAAGTCAGGGATGGCCTGCAGCACATTCGTTTCATCATTTTGGGCAGATGTAAGCATCATGTGGCCACTCAAACGCCTGGACAAATCAGTGCGACCTGAACATAAGAATCAATTGACGATGAAATGGTATGTCACGAAATGCACACAAGTGTGCATTGTTGGCGGCGCGTGCCGAAATGGCAGGTAAAAGCAACTCTGTCAAATGCAAGACCGATATAGTCGCTGTATTTATGTATAGACTGTGGATGGCAGACTTACGTGAGCAGTTGCCATGACGCGTCAGCGTCGATCGATAACAGAAGACAGGAATATCACGTAATATTTGGCGTACATTTGCCGTCGCCGCAGACAACTGCCTGCCAGTGACAGTGTTAGAAACAATGGAATTATTCGTTGCATGCAGTATCATTGATCCAGCCAGACCAGATTTTGTGATTGGCGAGCATAACTTCATGAGCGAAGTTTAAGGATGCAGCGTGCGGCGTCCGGCACCAAATCGAGTCGAAGTGAGGGGGAGACCTGGACGGTCCGATGACTTTGGGAAGAACGACTTACGCCCCCCTGAGAAAACCTGCGTGAGCCGCGGAGGTTTTGTACGGTTTTTTGGGGATTCACTGACGGCGAAAACCGGATCGCCGCTGGATTGAGCGCTGACTCCAGTGCAATGTCAGCCTTGAAATGAG
>JAGQQS010000169.1:6557-7518 GCA_020426105.1 Planctomycetaceae bacterium | reverse complement strand
TGGAGTCCGGCGGTTACTCCGGCGCGGCGATCGTCCCAGGCAACGCAGCTGCCAGTTTACTAATCAAAGCGGTGCGTTGGGAAAACGCCGATCTGCAAATGCCGCCGCCGGATACCGGAGGCAAACTCACGGCCTCAGAAATCAACGACCTCTCAGCATGGATCAACAGCGGCGCGTTTGATCCACGCATCGCCCCAGCGGCGACAGAGATTCGTAAATCGTGGAACGACACATTTGCCGAACGACGAGAATGGTGGAGTCTGAAACCGGTCGTTCAGCCATCGATTCCGGAAGTCAGCGATGCTGAATGGAACGATTCCACCATCGATCGATTCCTCCGGCATCAGATGGCAGCCAATAAAGTCACACCTGTCGGACTCGCGGCGCCCGAGATACTGATGCGGAGGGCAACGTTCGTGCTTACCGGACTTCCGCCAAAGCCTGAGGACGTGGCCGCGTTCGTTGAAGACTGTTCTGAAGATCGGCATGCGGCTTATGAACGAATGATTGATCAGCTGCTTGCATCTCCGCAGTTCGGTGAACGATTTGCACGGCACTGGATGGATGTCGTGCGGTTCACAGAAACGCATGGCAACGAATGGAATTATGACGTCCCGTATGCATGGCGATACCGCGACTATCTGATCCGGGCATTCAATGCTGATCTCCCATACGATCAGCTTGTCAGGGAACATATTGCCGGTGATCTGCTGGCGCATCCGCGGCACAACGCTGCCGGGCAATTCAATGAGTCTAAAATCGGAACCGCGTTTTATCGGTTTGGCGAAGTCAATCATGACAGCTGTGTTCTGTTCGGCAGCATTGGTTACGATGTCGTCGATAATCAGCTCGACACACTCACCAAGGCGTTTCAGGCCACGACCGTGGCGTGTGCTCGGTGCCACGATCATAAGATGGACGCGGTTTCGACGAGAGATTATCACGCGTTGCTTGGAGTCCT
>JAGQQS010000169.1:0-6380 GCA_020426105.1 Planctomycetaceae bacterium | reverse complement strand
CGGTCGCGACAGATCCGCTGTTTGCCTGGAGTCGACTGGCAAAGCTGCCTGAAAAAACAGAATCGAATCTCGCTGAAGAGTGGAATTCCACTGCCGCAGAATACACGACGAAAGCCGGCGAACAGGCCGCATTTAATGCCGCTAAATTCACAACCATCGCTGATTTCCGCAACGGCGAAACGGCAAACTGGACGACCGATGGGATGGGGCTGCGTGACGCCGGAGCGAATCCCGGGGACTTCACTATGGCGACTGAAGGGGAGTCCGTCATTCGCGATCTGCTGTCCGCAGGCGTATTCACGTTTGCACTGTCAGACAAATTAAATGGCGCGTTTCGATCACTCCCCCTGACACGAACACACAGTAAGGTCAGTTTCGAAGTCATGGGTGGCGGGTTCAGCCTGGCACGACTGGTCTTCAATAACTGCCAGCTCAATTATACGAATCAGCATTCGATCCATCATCCGAAATGGTCGTGGATCACCGTGGATTTTCAGGAAGGCACACAGCCACTCCATCCGTATGCTGAACTCCTGACATTCTGGGACAATCCAAAATTTCCTGATCCGCTGGGCACGCTGAGCAAGGATACGGAGAACCAGCGACTTCCGTTCAGCGATCACGCCAAAAATCCTCGCACCTGGTGGGGCGTACGACGGGTTGTCACTCACGATGGTTCAGAAACGCCGCGTGACGAAGCGGAGTATGTGGCGCCATTGTTCGCCGGTGATGCTCCGCGGTCTTTCGATTCGGCGGCAGCGAGGTATGCCGAAATCGCGGCAAATGCTGTTCACAGATTCGCATCGTCGGACGCAACAAACGAAGACGTGCGCTGGCTCGAATGGCTGCTGGCTCAGGGCGTGCTGACCAACCATGCAAACGCCACATCGCGACTCAAAGAACTGGTCACAGCATATCGTGCCATCGAATCACAGCAGATTGCATCGCCCACGACGATGCCTGGCATGGCAGATGAAGGCCCTGGCTTTGATCAGCCCGTGCTGACCCGAGGTGACTATACGAAGCCTGGCGACGTTGTACCAAGGCGGTATCTGGAAGCATTGACCTCGATTAACCAGGCACATAAATCGAATGCTGACTATCAATTGAATAGCGAAGGTTGCGACAACGGCACGCACGCAGGATTTGTCGTTCCGACGGCTGATGCAGGCAGCGGGCGCGCCATGGTGGCCGAAGAAATTCTGAAACCGGACAACCCTTTGACTTCGCGCGTCATGGTGAATCGAATCTGGCACTGGATATTCGGAAACGGCCTCGTGCGCACGCCGGACGATTTCGGACATGTCGGTGAATTGCCGTCACATCCTGAACTGCTTGATCATCTCGCTGTGCAGTTTGTGAATGATCACTGGTCGATGAAGAATTTGATCCGCGAATTGGTTCTCAGCCGAGCATTTCAGACTTCTGCGGCTCCTTCAAAAGATAATCGGGCCAAAGACCCCGACAATGTACTGCTGTCGTGGTATCCGGCTCGCAGGGCCGAAGCAGAAGTCATTCGGGACAGCATCCTCGCTGTTTCCGGTCGGCTTGATGGCACCATGTACGGGCCGAGCGTCCATCCGTACCGTGAAACGGCTGACACGGAGAAACGTTTGTATGTCGGGCCGCTTGACGGTGACGGGCGCCGCAGTATCTACATCAAGTTCCAGCTGATGGAATCTGCTCAGTTTTTGAGTGCGTTCAATTTGCCGGGTGGTAAGATCGCGCAGGGGCGACGCGATACATCCAACGTGCCTGCGCAGAGTCTGGCGATGCTGAACGACCCCTTTGTGCTGGCGATGGCAAATCGTTGGTCCGAGTCGCTCGTCGCCGATGAAAGTAAAACCGTCGCTGAACGTCTCACCCAAATGTTTAAAAACGCACTGGGGCGTCTCCCCACGACCTCAGAATTGCAGCGATTCGAACTGACGATCGATGAATTTGCGAAACTGCATAACGTTGCCGAGTCGGATCGACTGACCAGCCGTCCGGTCTGGACGGATGCCGCACATGCAATCTTCAACTTCAAAGAATTTATTTTTATTCCCTAGCAGATCGTCGCATTATGCAGCACGTTCAATTTCAACAAAGTTACGGCTGTCCAGGTCGCGCCCCCGCGCCGTTGACGCGCCGTGCGTTGCTCCGGTCCAGTTCAACAGGCTTCGGCATGCTGGCATTGTCGGCGTTGAGCCAGGAGCGAGGGTTTGGCGCGACAGAATCGCGTGCGCATTTTTCGGGACCAGCGAAAAACGTGATCTTCATGTTCATGGACGGGGGCGTATCGCACGTCGACAGCTTCGATCCCAAACCCGCACTGGCTGCGCGAGCAGGTGAAGCCTGGAGCGGTGACCCGCACCGTAAATGGCTCAAAAGTCCCTGGAATTTCGCTCAGCATGGCGAGAGCGGGATGTGGGTCAGCGAGCTGTTCCCGCACATTGCCTCCTGCGCGGACGACATCGCTGTTATTCGATCGATGAAAGCCGATTTGCCGATCCATGCCACCGGCGTGCTGCTGCTGCACACAGGAAATAATCGAGCCGGGCGACCAAGTTTCGGGTCGTGGGTCAGCTATGGACTGGGCAATGAAACCGAAAATCTGCCTGGTTATGTGGTACTGAGTTTTGGCCATGTGCCCGTGGGAGGCCTGGAAGCATTCGCCAGCGGATTTCTGCCAGCAAGCTATGAAGCGACAATCTTAAAGGCCGACGGTGCGCCACTGGACAATCTGCTTCCCGCTGGCTCGCTGGAACTGCAGCGAACGAAGCTGAGACTTCTCGGTCAGCAGGACTCAGATTTTTCCACACGCCTGGGCGGCAATGACGCGGTGGAAAGCGCCATTCGAAATTACGAACTCGCCGCACGCATGCAGACACTCGTGCCGGACGTGCTGGATGAGTCGCAGGAATCGAAATCCACTCGGGAATTGTATGGATTGGACGATCCGGATAAGAACACACGGCTTTACGCGCGACAATGCCTGCGCGCCCGGCGGCTTGTCGAGTCTGGCGTCCGATTTGTGCAGATCAATTGTCCTTATGGACTTTCGAACGGAACCTGGGACCAGCATGGTGGATTAAAAGCCGGTCATGAAAAGAATGCACGGCAGACCGACCGCGCCGTGGCGGCGCTCATTAAGGATCTCAAACAGCGTGGCATGCTCGACAGTACCCTGATCCTGTGGGCGGGTGAATTCGGCAGGACTCCGCATTCACCCGGAACCGATGGCCGTGACCATCATCCCGAAGGATTTTCGGTCTTTGTGGCTGGTGGTGGCATCAAGGGCGGAATGACTTACGGGGCCACCGACGAGTTTGGCGTCCATGCTGTGGAAAACATCTGTGATTTCCATGACCTGCACGCCACGCTGCTGCATCAATGCGGACTGGACCACACGCGTCTGACATTCCGCAACAGCGGCCGCGATTTTCGTCTCACCGATGTCAAAGGCCGCGTCGTGCATGAGATCCTGCAGTGAGCGCCGCCCCGTGTCCTGGTTGCCCGTTCTGTCGGGAATCGGACACGAATTTTCCAATCCGGCAAACAATAAACAGTAACCCGAGACTCACGAACTAAAATTAGTGACAAGTTTCAGCTGCCATGGGAATACGGCGATGAGTACCAGACTAAGACCTCATCCGGATCACGGGCGTCGTGTTGTTATTCGATGGCACTGGCCTGTTCTGCTGATACTTGTTGCGGCAGGAATCATCGCAGTTCGATTCTGGAAATATCGCGAGGTTGCGACGATCCGACTTCCGGATGGGACGGCATTTTCGATAACACAACTCGCTTACACGTCCAGTTTTAGCTGGCCACCAAGACGAACCGATGAGTTGATTATTGATGAGGTGAATCGATACACAGCCGGGACGCCGCTGCCACGATTGGTGTCCCTGTGGCCCACAAAAGGAATTGGACACAACAGGATTTCCTCCGACGGATATATGGCGATTAACTGGAATCCAGCTCCGCAGTCTTCTCCAGAGACCCTTCCCAGGTGGATGGTCATAACCGATTCGAACGGCTGGCGGTTTCTGCGAGCCGTGCCAACCGGTGACAAAACAAAGGCTGAAGGAACAATCGTTTCCCTGCCCCAGATGCCGCCGAAAAGCAGACTTCAACTGGAACTGCTGACCGACAAAGGGCAAAAGGTCGGCGAAACACAATTCGACTGGGAACAGCCTCCCCGATCAACTCGTATCATTAACCCCCGCAGCATTCCTGTAACGATGCCACATACGGTGACGTGCGGAGACCTCGCGGTAACCTTGAATCAGGTAAAATTGACTCCAGCTCTGGACGACGATATCCCCGATGAAATTCGTCTGACGCGATCCAGCTCCGCAGCGGTTCGACCGGAAATTGAGATATTGTGGAAGAATCAGCAATCTGACGACTGGTCTGTTTTCGATGACCTGCGTGGCGATGCCGGCTTCTTCTGGATGAGCCCCCGGCCTTTCTGCATTTTCAGTCCCTATGGATCGATGTATCTCAATTTGATTTGTATCTGCCACAACATCGAAGAACTTCCGGAACTCGACTACGTTCGCTTCGCGGCAGCTGACTTGACTGATTCTCGAACGGCGATACCGGATTCCGGAAAAGCTCCGGTTCGACTCATCGCGGCAACGACTGCTGGGCGGGAGCTGGTGGCCAACTGCGAAAACGTCATGATTCAAAAAGAGCTCAATGGCAGACGGTCGTTGAGTCAGATTGCCGGCAATAAGGCCGAGGGCTTCGTTGATGTAGCGGTTGCCCCCCGGGGGTCTGCAGTATTTGTTAAAGAATCACAGGTAACTGTGTCCCCGTCACGTCTACATATTGAATTGAAATCGCCGCGCCCCGTTATTTTGTTCGCCGCTGACAGTGATGCAGGCATGCACCATTCTCTGTATTGTGTTCTGGCACACGATAGCGGAGGCCAGCGGGTCTCTGGCTACCAGTACAATGACTCTGGAACAGGCTTGATTTTCTGGTTTCCGCGTGACGCAGAAGCCTGTCCTGCGAAACTTACATTTACGGTCATCCGGCAAACCGTTCCCACGATTCAATTTCGCATCGCCTTCCCGGAAAGTGACCTGAAGGGGCTGTAATTGCACTAGATTGACTTTCCGAGCGGCTCTTTATTTGTCTACGGAGTAACAGGCCGGCACTTGAAAGCGGATTTGAGTCCAACTACTGTGCACCTGTTCGTCCGTTCCTGCACCTGTGATGACAGCCAGAAGTTAGTGGACACAACATGTCAAGTAGCGACTCAAATTTGAACCAGGAATACAATCCGTTCGCTGCCCCAACTTCTGGATTCGAATATCCAGCCGCTGGCGTCGGAGGTGACGCAGAACGAATTCGTTCTGAGTTGATTTCTCACGAAGCGTCCATCAAGTCGATCGGAGTCCTCTATTTGCTGGGGGCTGTATTTGGAACCCTGGCTGGCATTTTTCTCACTGTGACAGCAGTTTACGCCATGGCGCAAGATGGAGCGCAGGACGCCGTCGTGGGATTGTTGGCTGGTATTTTCATCACCGGACTTTCGCTCGGTCAGGGTTTCGTAGGATTTGGACTGCGCCGACTTCGCGGGTGGACCCGAATACCAGTGGGAATCCTGTCCGGCATCGGACTCCTTGGATTCCCTGTGGGCACGCTCATTAATGGATACATTCTCTACCTGATATTCTCCCAAAAAGGCAGCCGTGTTTTTGCACCGGAGTACCAGGCGATTATTCAGCAGACACCGCACATCAAGTATCAGACATCCATCATCGTCAAGATCTTTCTGGTTTTCTTGTTGGCAATGATCGGTTTCATCATTCTGGCAGCGATCTTTGCCGGGTAAGGGCAGTATGCTCGGCCCGACTTCCTCAGGTCACCTATTCAGGATTTACGGCCATGGCACTGATTTTTTCTATTTCGAAAGGCACCATTCCGGCTCCTCAGATCGTGTCACCTGAAACGGTTGTCGCGCACGCGGCTTCTGTGGGGCATCCCAATGCATCAAGCGCCCTGGGGATCACTGTTCCTCGAATTGTGATTGATCCGACCAGCGTGCAGTATAAACAGAGAATACAGGCAGGCATCCAGCAGTTCAGCTTCGATACGGGAACGCTGAGGATTAATTTGCATCAGGAAGTGTTCATCGCCAACGACCTGACGCCATGCGAACAACTAAAATGGGGTGCCCACGAGCGAGGTCATGTGGACGACAATCGGGATCTGATGGATGATCTGGAAGCCGAAGTCAGCCAATACGGTTTCTTTCAGGATGTGTTCGTCAATGGGGTCTGGTATCCGCGAACGGATTTTCAGCTTGTGCAGCAAACGGTCAATGATGACATCGGCAGCGCATTTCGGGCTTTGACGGAAGCGGCTGCGACATCGCACGA
>JAGQQS010000168.1 GCA_020426105.1 Planctomycetaceae bacterium | reverse complement strand
GCAGTGTACAGCAGGCTGTCACGCAGGACTTCCGCTTCCATCCGCCCCACATTCATGCGCCAAAGCAGTTTGTTCTCGCGATCCGATACGGTTTCACCCTCTGCTCCGTTGGATTGCCGACGATAGGCTGCACTTGTCACGATCAAACGATGCAGATGCTTCATGCTCCAGCCATGCTCCATCAACTCCACGGCCATCCAGTCCAGCAATTGCGGATTTGTGGGCAATGCGCCGCTTCTCCCGAAGTCGGTCACAGTCGCGACTAGTGGCGCGTGAAAATGTCGAGCCCAGATGTGATTCACAGCAACGCGTGCAGTCAGCGGGTTTGCGCGACCGGTAATCCACTCCGCCAAAGCTCTGCGGCGCCCGGTGCTGGTCTTTGGATAGAACGGGCTGAACGGCGTGTATTCTTCAGTCGTGGCACCCGAAACAGCAACGCGCGCTTTTTCCAGCAGCGGACGTGACGATGCGAGCAGCTTATTCGCCGCGTCGATCTCTTTTGTTCGTTCTTTGTCTTCCATGGGCTTCGCTTCGGCCGTGGCCAACGCAAGTTCATGGGCCAAAACATTTGCTTCTGCCTGAAGTACGTTCGCCTCCCGCTCCGCCTGATTGGCGATGCGGGCTAAATCTGCAAACTCTGCAGTCGGTGTTTCACCGTATTTCGATCGATCTGCGGCGATTCGTGCTTCAATGCTTGTTAAATTGGCACGCGCCGCAGCCAGTTTTACTTTTGCGGCTCGAAGTGGCAACGTCACTGCATCGACCGCCCGTTGCGCCTTCTGCACCTGTACCAACAGACCTCGAAGGGACTCGTTCAACGCCGTCGAAGATACGACCGACGTTGCTGGCGCCACGCTATAGGATGCAATCGACCAGCCTTCAACGCCATTGATATCTGTGCCATCTGGGTAAACCGGTGCCTCGAAATCGAATGTGAATAACCGACCTGGCAACGTTTCGCTGACAGCCCCCGCTGGCACGGGTGCCGCAAACGTGACATCGTCGATGACAGCCACGCAACCAGTTTGACAATCAAACGAAATCGCCTTTGCCGGATCTCCAATCGGATTCCATCCATTTAAGGCAACCGGAACCTGATCGACCAACAACCTTTCATCGGTCACTGATTTGACCGAGAGCAGGCAACGGTCCGCACGCGTTTCAATCACCAGCGTCACATGAAAACGCGACTGACCGGCGGTGAAGTCATATTTCCCGGTTTCGAACTCTGTGAATGTTCCCGGCTGATACGAAATGATACGTCCCGATTTAAACCCGATATAGGCGGCAGTTAAACCTTTGCCAACGTCTTTTGCCAACTGAAAGTTCACATGGGCGTCGTTCAGGATCTGTAATTCAAACGTGAGGGTTGTACCGTCTTCCAGCGCCGTCAATTGGGGCAATCCGTTCAGCAAGGTGCGGCGGCCCGTCGTCGCATCGAGGACTAATGAATGCTGTCCGGCAATGGCACCAGGTCGGCCCGCTTTCTTCGCCTCTTCCACCGCCGCCTTGAACGCTGACTCCGCCCTGGAAAGGTGGTCAAGTGCGGCGTCGGGAACCGGACTGCTGGACAGACCGGCAGCGGCCAGTTCACTTTCAGCTTTGACCACCGCGGCGCCCGCCTCAGACAGCAGCGCATCGTGAAGCGCCGGACGCAAACCAGGGTACCATGCCCGCGGAGGCAAATCGATCGGCGTTATCGCAGGAGCGGATGTGGCCAGAAACGTCGGCACGCCTGGCGCGACAGAACCGCGTTCTGTCACGCGTCTGCGTTCGTCGCCACCGGTGTAGAACCATGTCGGCGCATCGGGCTTTCTGTCGTAGATCCGCACGGCGCCGAGCCGCTGAATTTTGCGGAGCACGCCGTAGCTATATTCCTGAAACGGCCCGGGATCTGCTTCACCCGGAATGCGGTCCTGACGGATATCGATGGGCTCGAAGAACGCCCGCAGGTGGAAGTAGTCTTCCTGCGTGATCGGATCGTACTTATGATCGTGGCAATGAGCGCAATTAAAAGTCAGCCCGAGAAACGCTTTGCCTGTGTGTTCGACGGTACTCCGCATCCAGTCATTCGGATTCAGCGCGTACCAGTTACGAATCAAATAACCGGTTGCGACAGCAGCCGAGTCGTCTTCCGGACAGATCTCGTCAGCAGCCAGCATCTCGCGCAGCATCCGATCATAGCCGCGATCTGCATTAAGTGATTGCACAATCCAGTCTCGCCAGCGCCAAAGTTGTGGTGCACTGTTCCACACGTCCGGCACGTAACGCCGACCGTACCAATCGCTGTAACGCCAGATATCCATCCAGTGTCGAGCCCATCGCTCGCCGTGCCGCGGATCATTCAGTAGTTTGTCAACGACTGTTTCATAAGCATTGGGCGAGTCATCGTTCAGAAACGAATTCATTTCCGAGCGAGTCGGTGGTAACCCGATCAGATCCAGATAAACGCGCCGCAGCAGTACGTGCTTCGGAGCCTCAGGCAGACATGTCAATTGCCTCTGCACCAATGCCGCTTCGATCGAGGCATCAATTGGGTTCGAGGATCCTGTGAGTTCGGCAACTTCCTTCAGATCAGGCCGCTGAGGTTGTTGAAATGCCCAGTGCTGATCGGGATCTGGTTCCGGCTGTTCATTCTCCGGTGAGATCGCCCCCTGACTGATCCATTGTTTCAGGATTTCGATCTGTTCAATGGTGAGCGGCTCGCCTTCGGGTGGCATTCTTTCTGAATCATCCGTCGCCGTTATTCGGTGAATCAGCAGAGCCGTCTCGGCAGCCTCCGACCGAGTCGTCGAACCATTGTCACCTCCTCGTCGGATTAACTCTCCTGTATCGAGACGCAGTCCGGCTTCCTGCTTCAGTGCGCCGTGGCAGGCATAACATCGGTGCTGCAGGATCGGTTTGACATCGCGCAAATAGTCCACCGGCGTCTGAGCCATCAGCACCGCGAGATTACATCCGGTGAGATTACTCAACGTGATCGTCAGTGCCAGAACCAGTTTTCGCAGCATGGGCATCATCCGGATATTGTCGCAAGTCTCTCCCTCAGTTTACCAGTCTGAATTATGTTCACGCCACCGATTCGTGGAGCTTTCTATGTTAGGCTATCCGGGTTGTTCGGCTTCGCCACGATCCACGACTAATGGCTGAGATCCCTGCCGGGATTAATCCCAAGCCGCGAAGCAAGGAAACCAGAGAACGACATCCGCGACTGAACTTCTCACCGCACGTTTCATCGAAGTAATTCAACGGTGTTGCATCGATTGCTCATATGTGACGTTACGAAAATTATATTGTGGTTGGCGCTATTTGCGCGGCACCGCGTGAAATCGTTAACGGCGTTTCACGAAAGGGTTCATCCTCGTGACGCAATGAGTTTACTCAACGACGACTGCTGGCTGTCGTCCGGCGCGGGCGAATGAAGCGGACCATGCCCGTGCCGTCCGTGGAGACCGGATTGGTTCCTGTCTGCAATTCATGCTGCAACACTCCGGGAATGATGCGGCGGAGTCGGATGTTCCACAAGTCGCCCGGTTTGGCGCCGGCAGCACAAAGTTCTTTCAGCGGAATGGCGGCTTCAATACGCCATGCGGCGTTGTCAGCGTCCAGGGCCACATACCATTTGGGGTTCCACTGATCGAGCATCCAGCAACGGTCACTCGTTTGACCGGATTCGTCGATTGTCAGCTGAAAACTCGTGCCAAAGTCGCGGTCGGTATCGATTTCCAGTTCAAGGCGATCACGATTTTCGTGTTTTGAGTCATAACTGCGATGCATCGCCAGTTCCACCGGCTGCAGTTTTTCAGGAGCTCGCTGAAGTCGCGCACCGAGGTAAAGGAATTCATCGTCCCACGCAAGCATTGTGAGACTGGAAATATCTTCCCCGCGCGCGAGTGATTTGCGGCGGGTTCCCGTCAACGGGTCGAGTGAATCACGCACGAACGGAATGAGCAGAATCTCTTCGGCATCCTCCCAGATACTGTCAGTCAGCACACCATCCAGAAAAGGTGGTTCGCTGCGTTTTGGCAAATTGATCAGCGGCAGCAATGGGGCCGCGGGCATATACGTCACCTGCATTTCACAGCGCGCGAAGAGTCCGTACTGATCGTCGCGCTGACTGACTTCCGAGAGTGCGGTTGATTGTTCGCCGTTTGTTTCCTGCAGCCGGTAGTTTGCCGCCGTGCGCAGCAGCACCAGTGGATTTCGCGAACCATTTCCATTATTCGACTTTGAAAGAATGCGGAGCGCCGTCATCGCATGCGCATCCCAGCGCTGGTGAAGCGCGTCCATTGCATTTGTGGCATCACTCGAAAACGGTGATGTCGCTGCTGCCTGAATTTTGGGTTGCACGGCAGACGGAGACGAGAGACTGCTTTGTGCCACGCCGGGTATGGACGGGATGGCCGCTGTTGTAGAAGGTGGCCCGCTTGTCTTCCTGTGGGATGCGCCCAGTCGATACAGGCGGGCTTCTGCCGATGAATAAAACAGAAACAGCATTTCTGCCGCCGCCTGCGCTTCTTCAGAATCCGGATAGCGGCGGACAATTTCCTGCTGCACTGCGAGATAGCCTTCTGCGTTATTCTGCTGAAGATTTATGTCCGCAAGGTCCTGCAGTTGCCGAAGCGCCAATGCTGCCGGCAGATTGGCTCCTATCCCGTAAAGTTGAGCTATCAGGGCGTCTTCTGTTTGGGCCGACTGCATGTGGCCAGTGAGTGCTGTCGACTCGACGTGCGCCGACTGCAGGATACTCTTCAAAATTTCGACTTGATCGCGACTGCGAAAATCGTACGGCCGCCGCGCGTCGGATTTCATGACATGATTTAGCTGGTCGAACAAACTGGCGACACTGGGGGCCTCGCTGGCGTCAAACACGAGTTCATAGCCCGCTGCCGTTTCCAGGGACGGAAGCGCGTCGATGGGGCGTTCGAATAGTTTTAGGGTCGCATCGTGCAGGAGTCCGGAAGTTGTGCCCAGCGACGGCAGTAAATCGTCATTTCGAAAGGTGATCGTCGCTGACTGGTTCTGCGGCACGCGACAGACAACCCGGTTTACGCGCCATGGCGAAAGTCCCAGCTGCGACAACCAGCGATCATCCTCGTCATTGGCTGCCAGAGACACTGCCTGAGGTATCACTTCACGCATTAACGCCGCCACAGCGTCCTCATCTGAGACGGGTTCGATGACCACTACAGATGGTCGCCAGTTGCGAATGTCCCGGGCGATTCGCAGCGGCAGCAGTTTTCTCAACCGACCGTCCGTTTGACGATTCCATTCGGCCACGAGCTGTTCTGACGACCGATGATGTTCGGGTTTGGTACGCGGAAACATCCAATGCGACTCGGCAGCATTGGCCCCGAGTCGAGTGACGGCTGTTGTGCTTTGTTCCGACATGGGAACACCGTCCATGAGCGCGTTTCCCTCAAGGCTGAGCGGCTGCGAAAGCTGAATGACGGCAGAACGCACACCTTGTTCTGCAGCGACATGCGACAGCAGCTGCCACGCTGCTTTGTCAGCATCGGTGATCACGTTCACCAGCCCCGCGCGAAACCCGGTTGATCGCACGCTGGCCCATGTATGACCGCTGTCCGCTGAACGCACGATCTGGCCCAGGCTTCCTACACCTATGACATCAGTGGCACTGATAAAATGCAGGCGTTTGAGGCAACCGGTCATGGGGACAGTCACCAGTTTCCAGTCCTGGCCATTATTCGAGGAATGAAGCAGACATGCTCCAGGGTTACCACCAAGCAGAATCGTTGAAGCGGAATGCGCGACTGTATGAAGATCCAGTGCTTGTGTAATCTCCGGTGGGATCTGCCCGGCAGGTTGTTTCCAGGTGACGCCCGCATCTTCAGTGGTCAAAATGAAACAGCCGTCGCCCGCAATCCAGCCGTGAGCTTCCGTATCGAGGGACACACTCCGAATGGCGCGGAGAGTTGGTTCCGGACGATTGATGACGACGGCCTGATCAGCCACGACCGCAGCATAGCTTTGGTGGTGTCCAACCACGATTCCATCGGACTCACTGACAAAATGCCCGGCAATCCACGGTCCCCCTGTCTGATCAACAGGAATCGGCGACCATGTGTGTCCACCATCTTCCGACCGAAAGATCCCATTCCCGCTGCGCTGATGCATCGGGGCGGTGACTGCAACCGCAGTGTCCAGCCCGAAGTATTGAATATGCCGGATACCTGGCAAAACGGATGCCGGAAGATGTGATGTCCCGATGGTTCGAGGACCGGCTGCGGAAGTCAGATCCGTCCATGTTTGACCACCGTCCCGCGTGTGCAGCAGCACCGCGGAGGATTGCAGACCCGTGTCCGGTCGAGTTCTGGTTCCGGCGACCCAGCCGATTGTGTTTGTCAGAAAACACACGGATTGCAGGCTGCATTCCATGGGCGTCACGCGTGCGGCCCATGTTGCTCCTGCATTGTCTGAAAAACAAATGACACCACGTTCACCGACGGCCCAGATCCGTGAGCCGACATGACACACATCGTTCAGGCTTGCATCACCGATGATCGCCGAAGTTCGAGGAATCGGTCCGGAAAAGAACGGCTCCGCAGGGACATCAAATTCACGCAACTCAAACGGCATGGGTTCAGCATGGCGAGTCGATTGCAACGAACCGGATGGAGGTCGGGTACCGTACGCTGCGGAGGGTCTCGCAAGCTCGTTTGTCTGTTCGGCGTTTGCCCCCGGATTTTTTGCGGAGTCCGATTGAATCGGCGCTGCGTTTCCCGAAACGGTCTGTGGCACTTGTCGGGCAGGGGAATTCGCTGGCGTGGTGGTCGCTGGCCTCACTCTTGTGCTGGCCGATGCTTCGACTTCCGGTTCCGACAAATTGAAGTCGGCGCCCGCATCCGGGATGTTTTCCTGCGGGGAAGCGGAAATACAGTTGGTTGGGCAACACCAAAGCAGAAACGACAGGACGCATAAAATTCGATGGCGAGTCATCCCTGACTCCTTGAAAGCGTAGCGGCTCGAGACTGCAATAGCCTGACTTTTATTGAATTTCAGGGCAACCCCAAGCTTTGGATCTCGTGGTCTCGTTACCTTCGGCGAGCGGCATGCGTCAGCGTACCGGTACGAAGCGCAACGCTGGAAGTTCCCGGATGACGCGGCTGTGTCGCAAAGCACCGTTGGGCCGACGCTAAGTGTGGTGGGCGGACGTCCGGTGTCTGGTGGGCTGACGTCAGGTGTCTGGCACCTCAGAGAGAGGATTTTTTGAAGTTATGCATTTCTTCAGGGCTGAAAGCCAACGCTGTGAAGCATTTTTGTGAGGTTTTTTTGGTGATGGAATGGTGGTGTGATTGTCTTCATTCAACTCGCCTGGCGAAGAAGAACGTGCGAGAGGCAAGCACTTTGCGTTTAAGGCCCGGATGGGCCGACACAACCTCTGCCGGGGTCGTGAGGCCCCGGAATTTGGCTGATGATTCCCAAAGGCCCGGAGGGCCGACACATAAAAAAGGTGAAGCTTCCCAACTTGTGTCGGCCTTTCAGGCCTTTAATTCAACAC
>JAGQQS010000167.1 GCA_020426105.1 Planctomycetaceae bacterium | reverse complement strand
GCAGGCGCAGTACGTCGTTCGCGTGGCCTATGCCAAAGACCGGCAGGGAGAAATTCGGCTGGAAGCGGAGGGGAAAGAACTTCATCCGCTAATGGCCAAACCGGAACCTGCCGAACCACGTGAGTTCGACATTCCGCAGTCGCTCACCGCTGATGGAGAACTCACCCTGAACTGGTTCCGAGAGGCGGGTCGTGGCGGCAATGGACGCGGCTGCCAGGTCAGAGAAGTCTGGCTTATTAGAAAGAATTTGCTCTGACCTGAATGGTCCGCTACCTCAACGTGGTGTTCGTTACTTTGACGCGACCAGTTCGATGTCAAAAATGAGCACTGCGTTCGGGCCGATACCCGCTGGCCCGTTTTCACCGTACGCCAGTTCACTGGGAATAAACAGGCGATATTTGGCACCGACTTTCATCAACTGCAGGGCTTCAGTCCAGCCCTTAATCACCTGAGTCACCCCAAACGACGCTGGCTGATCGTTTTCTGTCGGCTCTTCGCCCTCGTATGAATTGTCGAACACGGTACCATCAATCAGCTTTCCGCGGTAGTGCGTCGATACCGTGCTCTCGCGTGTTGGAGTCTCACCAGTGCCTTCTTTGAGGACCATATATTGCAGGCCGGATTTTGTGACTTTGACGCCTTCTTTGGACTTGTTGGCTTCCAGAAACGCCTTGCCCGCAGCCAGACTCTTTGCGGCTTTCTCTTCGGCCTTCTTCTGCATCTCCCCCTGCAGTGATTTAAAGGCTGCGGTGGTTTGTTCGGGCGTTAAAGCGGATTTTTCCCCCGCCAAAGCGGCCAGCATACCAGCCATGAGTGCCTTTGCATTGGGGTCCAGTCCCTGATTCTGCATATCCTTGCCGATGTTATAGCCTATCGCGTAACTGGCTTTGTCGAGCGTTGTTTCCAATTGGGGAGTTTCACTTTTTTTCGGAGCGGGGTTCTGTGCGACCACCGGAACGGCTGTGATCGCGAAGAGAATGCAGGCACAAACACGAGAGACCATGGGAACCAACTTTCGAAATTTTAATGTTCAGACACCCTGCATCCACACGACGCGATGGTTCCGTTCATTTTGATGAAGTTAACACGGCAGGCAGCCTTGCAAGGTCGATCGACCTCGCCTGGATATCCCGCGTTACAACTATGACGAATTGAAGGATGGATGCCAATCGAATCGCACAGATAGGAATGAACGGCCCGCATTTTCCACGTTTTTAGTCCCCTGCCGAGATGACCAGTGGCGACGATGGGCATGGTGACAGGAATGACCGCGAGGAATAAACGGCAGGCACAACAATCCCTTTCAGCAAAAGAAATTCTGGCAATTTACGAAGACAAGGCAAAATGCTAGACTCGGCGGTGTAGTCTGAGAGATTTGCTGCGATTCCCCTGCCGCGGTGGCGGTGCGGTTGGATTTCAGGGAGATTCCTCAGGGCCACGTGATGCACGGAGGTGCTTCTACTCGTATTCGAAACAGGCGACGCGATGAAAACAATTCGATGGGCATTTCTGGTGTTGTTTATGCTGGCAGGTGCGTCTGCAACTTCAGCTCAGGCTGGCGGTCCCGGTGGATGTCCTCCGTGGAGACCATGCGGTGCAGGAAATTCCATGGGCGGCAACCGGCTTGTCGCGCAGGGGTTTTTCGGAGCGGATTTTCGCCCTTCGTGCGCGACCCATGATGCATGCCTGGCCTCGGGCGTTCCACGGCGACAATGTGATCAACAGTTTCGCAACAATATGTACGGTGCCTGCGAGAATTCGCGACACCCGTTCCTTTGCCGTGTGAAAGCGTTTGAGTATTATGCTGCCGCACGATTATTTGGGGGTTTGTATTATTAGAATCCGTGCGCGGCATGAATGGTAAGCTGTCAGCGGGCAACTGTGCTGTTGGGCGCGGAACCACGATGAGGACATGAGGCCCATGAATTCAGGCGCGTTCATCCGACGATTTACCGGTGTCGTCACCTGGGGATTGGCGTTACTGACAGTGTTTGGCGTAACTCTGGCCTCGGCTGCAGAACCAACACGCCGATTCATTGCCGCCGATTCATCAAAGCACCGCATCGCGATCATCGACGAATCGG
Organism: Planctomycetaceae bacterium; assembly: GCA_020426105.1. Lineage (GTDB taxonomy): Bacteria > Planctomycetota > Planctomycetia > Planctomycetales > Planctomycetaceae > SXXK01. The sequence goes on along the minus strand of JAGQQS010000167.1, from coordinate 8,493 downwards.
GCAAGACGGAGTGGGAGTCGACGATCGGCGCTCTCCACGACCTGCATGTGCTTTCCGATGGAAACGTGCTGCTTCAGCTCTCATGGACGGAAGTGGCGGAGATCCATCCGGAAGACGGCAGGGTCGTCTGGCGGTATGACGCGGCGCAGCGGCCCGAGAACATCGGCAAGCGATTGGAAATTCACGCATTTCAAAGACTGGCCAATGGCCGGACGATGATCGCTGAATCGGGTCCGGGCAACATCATCGAACTCGACGAAACTTTAAATGTCGTCCATACGATGGCGTTAAAAGTAAGTAAGCCGGACCCGCACCGGGACACGCGACTTGTACGCAAACTGAAATCGGGCAACTATCTGATCTGCCACGAAGGCGACGGGCGGGTCTGTGAATACGATCCCGGCGGCCGTATCGTCTGGGAATACGAAGTACCTCTGTTTGATCGAAAGCCTGCGGCAGGCCATGGAGTCGAAGCGTTCGGCAATCAGTGTTTTTCCGCCATTCGTCTGGGCAGTGGCAACACGCTGATTGGGACAGGCAACGGTCACAGCATTCTGGAAGTCACACCGGCACAGCAGATCATCTGGAGTCTGCATCAAAACGAATTACCGGGAATTCAACTGGCATGGGTCACGTCGCTGCAGGTACTTCCGAGTGGCAACATCCTGATCAATAACTGCCATGCCGGCCCCAATAATCCTCAGCTGATTGAAGTCAACCGGGAAAAACGCGTGGTCTGGTCATTCAGGGACTTCGATCGTTTTGGCGACTCACTTACGAACTCTCAGATCCTCGCCGTCGATGGCGAGGCAATTCCCCTGGACGGCCCGGGCTTACTGCGTTAAAGCATAAAGGGAATGTCAGCGTGAAGCGCGCACTACACCTGCTGGGAATGTTTCTGCAGTTGGTAACGCTGGGAGTACTGCCTGCGATTATTGTATTCCAGCTGTTTTATGGTTTTCGTCTGATCGTAATGCCAGCCTCACTTCTGGTCGGCATCATCCTCTTCAGCATCGGCACAGCGCTTCGGGAATCCAGTTGACGACCCCACTGAGCCAATTTACGCGGCGCGGGCCAGGGGTGGTTTTGCGGCTCCGGTAATCTGGGCTTCCATGGCCAGAATTTCCTGGCCCATCGCCATGTAGTCGGCGGCACCCGGGCAGGTCGGAGCGTAATCGATAATCGACTGGCCAAAACTGGGTGCTTCAGCCAGTTTGATATTCCGACGAATGCGGGTTTTGAAGATCTGAGCGGATGCCCATGGCGCGTCCGCGTCACTTTTGCTGAGAAACTGTCTCAGGTCTTCGGTGACGTCAGCAGCGAGTCGCGTCCCGGACTCGTAAAGACACATCAAAATGCCGGTCACTCGAAGTTCACGATTTAATCGTCGGGTGACGAGAGCCGTTGTTTCGAACAGCTTGGACAGCCCCTGAAGCGCAAAGAAGTGAGGCTGAAGCGGAATGAATACCTCGCTGGCGGCCGTCAGCGCGTTGATGGTGAGAATTCCCAGCGACGGCGGGCAATCCATGACAACGTAGTCGAAGCGATTCTGTTCTTTCCAGTGCTGCATGGAATTGCGCAGGAAGAATTCGCGTCCAGCGACCGACGCCAGTTCGACTTCCGTCGCGGCCAGGTCAATATTGGCGGGCACGAGTGAGAGATTTTCGCCCACAAGCTGTCGCGTTTCGTCGAGCATTGCCTGTTGTGTAAACACATCGTAAACGGTCGGCATGTCCGGGCCGGCTTCGACGCCCACATGGAACGACGCGTGTCCCTGCGGATCAAGATCCATCAGACAGACGCGTCGCCCTTCGCGTGCCAGGGCAGCGGCCAGATTGACACTGGAAGTCGTCTTGCCAACGCCCCCTTTTTGATTCATCACTGCAATGGTACGCATGGGCGGATTTCCTGTTTTCGATCACGAATAGAAGTGGGTGTTCTCAACGTTTCCGACTAAATCGCCGTTCCCGAACGTTACGGCGTCAGGCTGCCGTTCACGATGATCTGCCCGCTGTTGGAACCAACCGGCATTGAGAAAGGAGTCTCGACGACACCATTGCCCGGGATCGTGTTCTGCTGGATGACAACAAGGTTATTGATCGAGCCGAACAGCTGCACAACTCCGGTGACCTGACTGAACACGATGCCGCGTTCGGCCTGAGTGCCTGAATCCACGAATCCGATTCGATTGCCGTTAATGGTGAAGGCAGAGGAGGCGGCGGACCTCGCGATCTGGATCCCGGTGGCCCCATCGCCGCTGGAGATAATGTCATTGAATTCCAGGGCCAGGCCCGTGTTGGACGCCAGCGTGTATCGAAATCCGGTCGGCCGACCTCCCGCAACGACGCCCGTGTTTCCACCGTCGCCGATTGTCAGCTGATTCCCGGCAGTACGGAATTCGGTTGTATTCATTAAGGCCGGGCCGTCGATGCGCACGTCCACCGCCCCCACGTTCTGGGTCACGTTATTGACGTTGATAATATTGTTCTGAATGGACAGTTCAACCTGATCGGTAACTGACCGGGTTCTGTAGTTGATGGCCTGCGCTTGTTCAGCAGCCACCATATCAAATGTGTTGGCATCGATATGCGCCCGAACCGGGCCATTCCAGTCGAAGAGGATGGCATCATCAAACTGGCCGGAACCTACAGGGTCGGAGGTGTCGTTGACGGTGAAGGTGTTCCGCAGAATATCCGTCAGGATGGCCGCTCCGTTCGCCGTCGCGTTGGACTGTGTGATGCTGATCACGTCTGTAGTGTTCGATGTGAAATCGGAATCCTGAATGAACACGACGAAGGGGTCCTGAGCCTGGCTGAACAAGGTCATCGTGTCCGGATCCAGGCGTACGGTATAGTCGAGCAGAATCGTCTCGCGACCGTTGTTCGCATCATCACCGTTATTGTCAAACGTGGAGTTCTGGATATCCAGGCCCATCAGATTCTGTGCGTCGATTCCGCGAATATCCGAATCGAGCACGTTCGAGACCTGCAGAATGAGACTCTGTTTGATCGTATCTGCCAGGCCCGCAGTGGTTTCGGTATTGCGAACCCGAATCCCGAATTCATTGTTTTCCAGCTGCATCGCACGCAAACGTACCTGACCAGCGTTGCTCAGAAAGACACCGGCCGAGTCATCGTTATCCAGACCATCCCCCTTCGCGCTTGAGATTAACCCGCCGTCGCCGGGCACAGCATTAATAAATCCGGGATCAACACTAAACGTGCGGAATCCGTCGCGGTTGGTCTCCACGAGTCGAATGCCGTAATCGGGAGAATTGGTGCTGGTGACACTGGCGAGCGTGATGGCGACACCTGTTTGTTCAATATTCACAGCGGCCGCACCGTCCGTGACGATGAAACCATCGTTGACGCGAATACTCGTGTTATTCAGGCCGAACAATCCTACGCCGTCGAAAGATTCGACAACGGCGGCGCCAAAGCTGACCGCACCGGTATTGTTGACAACGTTAATACCGGCTCCGCCGCCGACCCCACCCTGGGCGTTACCAATGCTGGCGTTCTGGACTGAGATTCCTCCCGAGTTGCCGGTAAACGAAATGGCTGCGAACTGCGATGGGACCGCGGCGTCATTCAGAATCGTTGTCACATCCGCCAGAGTGTTGCCGAAGTTAATCGGACCTGACGAACCGGTGACGAGAATCCCTTCCTGCAGACGGTCCGTAATTCGCGTGGCACCGTTAAACTGGACCGCCCCGGCATTTGTGGTGATCGCGACAGATGCCAGGTCCGTGCCACTGATCGATGCATTGCCTTCCACGTTGAAGAGACTGGTGGCCAGATTATTGGTGATGCGAATGCCGTTGCCATTACTTCCCCCTGTCGTTCCCGTGATGACCAGGTTATCGCGGAACGACACCGTGCTGGCAGCCAGCTGATCATGGACCGAGATCGCGGACTGTGCGCCGATACCCGCCCCGAGATTGTTAATGGTCACGACGTCACTGAATGTTGTTCTGCCGGACGACTGCCGCACTTCAATCCCTTCGGCGTTCCGATTGGTAATCAGCAGCGTGTCCGTGAAGTTAACATCCCCGGAAGCATTGCTGATCAGAATGCTCTGAAGGGCCGCGTTATCGATGGCAATCTGTGTCAGCGCCGTGCTCGTCTTACGGAATGTATAGTTGCCCGCGCTGTCGATGACTGCAATTCCGTTACCCGTACTGTCGGTGACAGAGAGGTTGTCGATGATCGCCGTACCACCTGTGTTGTTCTGTATCAGAATGCCTCCACCGCCCGTGGAAGTGACCGTCGAGCCGGTCATGTCCACTCGTCCCCCGGTCATGTTCTGAACGCGGACCGCAGCCTGTGCGGACGTATTAGTCAACGCGGCAAGTCCGAAGATGTTGGTGGCACCGCCGGTACCTGTATCGGTGGAACCGAATGTGACGACGCCGTTTCCGCCATTGACGTCAAACAGAGGGCCTGTCGCCGCGGCACTGGAAATCAATGTTGTGTTGGTAATCGTGGTCGTGTCGGTTGTATTCTGCAGAAGAATCCCCGAGACGCCCGCGTTCTGAATCAGCACATCATTGATGATCGTATTTCCAACACCGTTGCTGAAGATACCGCTGCCTGTCGGGTTGTTGATGATGAAGCCGGAGAACTGGCTGCCCTGAGCCATGGTCACGGCATTACCGGCGGTATTGCCGATCGTTGGTCTCAGGAACGTCGGATTCGCAGCGAATGTGGGTGACGCTGGCAGAGGAATCGCTGTGGGCGTACCCAGCAAATCCACGATCACAGACGAAGTGGTATTGCGACCGTTCTGAATGAAGCCTTCGCCGATGACCTGCTGGTTAGCTGCCAGACTGACAACGTTCTGCGGCGCTGCGTTAAACTGACTACCCGCATGGACGAACACGATGTCTGTGCCGGCACCCAGCCCCTGGGTCAACTGCGAGAACGGATTGTCCACAGTTCCGGTGAACAGGCCGCCCGCGTTGCTGTTCACGTGGGCGACCGTCAATGGTACTCCGCCGCCCGTCGTCGCTACCTGACCTGCAGCCGTGATGTCCGAAGTAGACGCCATAATATTCATGTTGCGCCGCACCGGATCGCGGAACCGCTGGATGGCAGAACGCTTGGTGTGTTCCTGACTGTTGAAGCCACCAATATGCAGAATCGCGTTAAAAGACACGGTCGTATTGAACAGCTCGTCGTCCGTGACCTTCAGGCCCACTTCCAGAAAACGACCGATATCCGCCTGCACCCGAGTCGACCAGCCGGTAAAGCCTGGAATGTTCTCGCCCTCATAGTGATATGCACCACCAAAGGCCCGCAGATCCAGGCGTTCAGAGATCTCACCCGGCAACAGAAAGCCGGCTTCTGCATCAAATCCCTTCAACGCCTGAGCAAACGTGTCAATGCGCGAAAATGTGATATTCTGGCCCGAAAATGCCACGCTCCCCGCATCGACGCGCTGGCCAATCTGCGTCGTGTCCGAATTAAATGGCTGATAAAAGTTACCACGTGCTTCCCAGCTGTTCGCCAGTAACTCTGCTCCGACGCCCCACTGGCTCAGGCGTGCGCCCGTTAACTGATCCGCGTCAAAATAACTGTTGCCCCCGACGACGACATCCCAGGCGGAAATGTAGTGCCGATATCCGCCACCAAACGCCCACGCCAGTTCGCCCCGATTCGCCATGACAAGTCGCGAATCGCCAAATAATAACCCGTCGTCAACGTTGAAATACGGTGTCAGGTTGATGTGACTGATCGACTGCGTTCGCCCGACCGTGTCCCCTGCCGTATGACCGCCGCGAAATTGCACGCCGAATCCCGACCGATTGTAGTCCTGCACTTCCGACACGGAGCCGCTGGGTGTTCTGCCGAATGTGTAGTCTCCATCCTGAGACAAAACCGTTGTGGTACTGGTCATCAGACCCACCAAAGCAGCCGCTCGGGAAAGTTTCATCAGCCAGCGATTAGGGGTCTGAACGATCTTCATGACGTTCCTCAAACCAGGATCGTGATCCGCTCCACACTTCGGATCCTGCCTCGGCAGGCCCCAAAATGCTTGTCGGTGATCACTAGTGCTTGTTGAGACTCTGACTTTCCGTCGGACTTCGAACGTCGTGTTCGAACCAGAATCCGAGGACAGCCGTTGCGATGAAGATGCTTTGCCGTAACTCGGACAGAACATCTCCATCAAGAGACGCCGCCCGTTGTAACCAGGCCCGGAATCACCAGCAACAGGGTTTGCGGGGTTGCGGGGCTACTATTTTTTCATGATCGTCGAAGACCCCAGACACATCTGCGGAAATCCGAAACAAGCTTCCCGCACTCGGCAGCTTTCGCCTGTTTCGAGCCCTCGGATCTCTGGACATCCCGATATAAATACTATTCATATGTACCGTACAATTACTCAGTTTGATTCAGCTCCCAAAAAAATCCTCGGCTCACGCAGGATTCGTCCGGGGTTCTGATTTCCTCGCTGGAGTTTACCCGAGTGGCTCGCCAGCCTTCGCACGAGGAAATCCTGAGAAAAATGGCAATCAGAGGCCTTGCCGAGAATCTTTTGCGTTCCGCAGGCGTTTTTGAATGACACATCTGAGATTGTCAGGTCTGCGGCGAAATAAATCTCAGGCGATGGGATTCGTGAATCCTGCGGAATGCTTGCTCGAACGTGTCAGGTTCCCTGAAAATCAAACTCAACAGCTTCATCGTACTGCCTGCGGCCGGAAATGTGTCTGGCGAGCGGAGCGGCGTAAGCGCTTCGGTACCTCGTTTTCGTACCGGCAAGCTGACGCGTGCCGCTCGCCGATTCAACGGCTTTATTTCACAGCTTGCATCCATATTTGAAACACAGGTCAATCTATGCGGTTCGATTCATTCAGGTTTGATTTCACTTCTGCGAGGGCCTTTTGCTCGCGAATAATCCTCGCGTGGCTGCTGGCTGCGTTCTGCACTTCACCGAATTTCGTCAGTGGTCAGACGACCACCGACACGGCGATGACGAAAGATCAGGGTAAAGAAAAAGGCCTTACTCTGATCGAGGAAGGGACTCGTCCTCTCGCAACGGTCACATTTGCCAGCGCTAATCGGTTCGTGGATGAAGCCCGCTATATCTTTGACGCTGCGGGATCTCCGGGTGCTTTCAAATTAGTCGAAGACTGGTTGTCCGGATCGTTGAATGATCTCGAAGGTTTCAATCGCGACAAACCGTTTGGAATCATGGCTTACCTTCCCGTCGCATTTCCTCCGCTGCCGGAATTCATCGCCTTTGTTCCGGTGGATTCTGTAGAAGCCGCAACGAAGCTGGTCGAGAAGGCTCCTGTGGTGATCAGCAGTACGAGCGAAGAAGGCCGCTATGAAGTCATCGCTCCGAATCGCACATATCCGGTGCTGCTCCGCGACGGCTATGCCTTTATGCCTCTGGGCAATGATCCGCCGGAAGCAGCGCTTGACCGCAACCTGCCTAATCCGGCCCGGCTGGTTGCCAGCCAGGCTCAGCAATTTGATGTCTCTGTGCGTCTGGACGTGGAATCGATTCCGATCGCGACCCGGACATTGCTGATGAGTGTGTTCAGCTCAGGATTTTCGACACAGCTGCAGCAGCGGGATGGAGAACCTGAAGGTGCCTATCGCATCCGGAAGACAGAGGGTACGCGCGTGATTGAAGCACTGAACCAGCTCATTATGGACTGTCAGAAAATTACGATCGGTCTGGATGTCGTGCAGGAGGAACACGCCATCAACATTGACCTCGTCATTGATGCCCTCGAAGGCACGAAGATGCTTAAGGAAATCCTGCAGTCAACCGAACGGCCAAGCTATTTTATTCCGCTGCTGGATGACACGGCCGCTGTCTCGCTTTCGATGTCATCCATGCTGGCCGACCGTGATAAGCATGCCTACATCGAGATGATGGATGGCGTCCGGATGGAAGTGACTCGGCTCATCGAAGAAAACCAGCTTGGCGCCGCACCCGATGAACACAGCCCGATTGGTCAGGGCCTGTCCGCAATTCAGAAGAGTCTGGAAGTCGGGCACGTCGATGTCTTTGCGCAGTTCTATCGCGATACATCAGACAAGCTTGCCATTGTGGGGGCCATCCGGGTTGAGGACGGTGATGCGATGGGGGCAGGTCTCCTGGATGGGCTCACCCGTCTGAAGGACGTCGAGCAAATTAAACGGGCCGGGACATTGCAGATCGGATCGGGCGAGCATCAGGGGATTACCTTCCATCGGCTGATCTTTGCGGAACAGGCACCGGGGGCGGTGGAGGTCTTTGGCAGCGACGTGGGGCTGACGGTTGGAGTCGGCGCCCGTTCTATGTGGGCCGTACTGGGCGGCGAACCGTCCTGGGGCACACTCAAAGCGGTCATGGATCAGCTGGAAGAAGCCAATCAGTCGCCGCAGGAATTCCGTACGCCCCCGAATTTTCGCGTGATTGTGAACGTGAATCAACTGGTTGAAATGGCGGCGAACGCGGACACCGCCGGAAAAAAAGCCCGCGAACTCAAAGCCTCCA
>JAGQQS010000166.1 GCA_020426105.1 Planctomycetaceae bacterium | reverse complement strand
GACCATTTCAACCAAGGCACACCAAAGAGATTGTCAATCGAACGTACTTTTCGAGCTTCCCCACGCACCAAAACTGCCTCCGCGTCCGCGCGATCGGTGCCTGTTGCGACGGTCACGCGATGCCCATGCCACTCAATTCAGGCAGGCGTAATTTATCCTGCCTTCTGCGAACCAGCATTTGAAAAACCGACGAGCTACTTCCGACAGTTTCTACCGCGGACGCCCGGTCAGCAGCGGTCGTCTTTGTCTCTGTTGATTAATGAATTTGATAGACTCACACAATGCACGAAGTGTTGCAGCAGCACGATCGGGGACTGCTGCAGTATCAAGCCCTTTGGTGGCTGATAGCAATTGTATGAGGTGTTCTGCGATCGTGGTGGAAATGGCCGAATAACCACTATAGACCGACCGTTGGATCGGGTGACTTGCGAGTTCTCGGAAGAAAGACGGCGTCAATTCTGAGAGTGGCACAACCGTCGCGGCGTCTGTGGGTCCGTTCGAGAAATACATTTCCTCACGTACCGGAAGTCCCACAAACTGATTAAGCCGGTCTACGTCCGCTTCCCGGGTCGTCAGGCTTTCCAAAATTTCTTCCGCCAGCGAGCTCGCTCGTGAGTTTCTTGGCACACCCAGATACCACTGCCCGGAAGTCGAAACATCTTGCGGCATTGCTTTGACAAAGCAGTCCGTGTGGGCATCAACATGCTGAAACAGTGTCGTAAACCAGTGTCGAGCGACCCTGGCAGATTCTGATACCGTGTATTCTCCGTAGGTAGAGGAATTGGCCGGATTTCTCATGAGTCGTTGTGCTCTTTGAGCCCGTGCGACCATGAGACTTTTGGCCTGAGCGTTCCTGCCAAGACGGGCAAATATGGCTGCCGCTTTAGTTGCCAAATCGTGTTTAAGTAGCGTTGTAATATCTACCTTGCCATCGGTCCCTGAAGGCCTGAACCACTGTTTTTCATCGTTCTCGCATTCATCGGGAGTTCTCGATTTGGTGGGTGTCCTGATCAATGAAAGAAGTATTTCCAGAAACAGGCAGTTGTAGTTTTCTGCAGTACCTTTGGGGAAGTCAAAGAAGACGTCCTCTCCTGCCTGGTCAGCTAAGACGGCCAGGTCTTCCCAGCTTTCAAACGAAACCTGACCTCGCACAGTGAGCAAGCTGAGGTTATCGTAAATCGGGACAGCGATCAGTTGATCATTGGAGTGTTTGGCAGGCAAAAAGATTCTGTTTGGCACGTTGTTGGCTTCGCCACCAAATGCACTGTATGACAGTAATCTCAAGCCTTTTTCCTTGCCCCATTCAAGCTCAAATTCGTCAAGCGCCAGGATTTGTACTTCCTGAGATGCACTTGACTTCGCAAAGTCCAGAGAAAAGCCAAGGTTGAATCGATTGAGAACCTGAAAATCGGCGTTGGGCGTTACGGCAGAGCGAATCGTGGCAATTTTGTTTTGCCAGTAATCATGCTGTGCTGCAGTCTCAACATGCCCAAGTAAACGGACTGACAGTGGGGTCGGCAGACCGTCTTTACCCAGATCAAAATACGCTTCGCGTACTTCCATCCCCTCTTCGCAACTCGTCGACAAAATATGAAGTTGTCGTGAGTGCAGCATGGACTGTGTCTTCCGCACTTTTAGGGTGATATGCTCAGCCCCATGTAACTCAACCAGTCCAAGGTCAATCCGAGCATCCGCTTCCTCAAGCAGAATTCGGCTCCAAAGGCTTTCGCTGGTCAGCATTCGATCTGTGACGAAAGTCACAACATTCCTGCGACGCAAAAAGGTTCCCAGCAATGTTTGGGGAAACGCCGGATCGTGCTCGGTCAGTGGGCACGAATCTGTCCACTCAGATGGATTGTCCAGTAGCACGCGATCTATCTGAAATCCCTCTGCTGCCGCGTCCTGAAACGTGTTTTCAATCTCCCGCAGCAGTTGGCCGGCTGTGTAGAATCCCTTCGGTATTTTACATGTAAAAATGCGCCGTTGTGATTCCTGAAGATTCCTCTCCCTGAACAGAGACCGCCGCTTTTCCTCCAGAGCATCGTGAGTCAGCCGATTGGAAATAACCATGCCTGCCAGATTGATGTCCGGGCTTTTTTCCTTTGGTGTAAAACGGTGCCGCGCTCCGAAAAGAAAGGCGATGCCAAGCTGCGTCTTGAGGGTTCCCACCGGTCCCCGGACAAGCAGAATGTCACCAATCTTCAAGTTTGTTCGAAGGACTTTTTCAAGTGATTCAAGACCAAATCTGCCTGCATCATGCCTTGTGACGCGACGCGATCGCTGGCTCACAGAAACCGCGGCCGTGGATAACGTAATATCAATGCCCTTTCCGGACAAAATCGAAAATGGATGGGCTCCCCGGTGTTCTCTCTGAAGGCGCGACTTGGTAACTGAAATGACTCGCTTTACATATCGCCCAAAATCCTTGTCGCTTAGCCGAATGACGGTGTCAGAAATGTCTTCGCCGAACCGAATCCATCCCTCATCCTCTTCCTCGGCGGTCAGCACAAGATTGCAACCGCTCTTCTTCAAAGACTGCAGCGCTTTCAGAGTGTTGAACCTCTCTGTAGATCGGCGGCCGTCATTCTCTTGCTGCGCATTCACATCCTTTAATGCATCACTAAGGTTGTTTTTCGGGGAATTCCGCAACAGTGCATTGATGGGGTCAATCGCCAGAAGCCTCAACCGATCCGACGGAAGCCCCTCTCCGTACGCCTGCAGTTGACTCAATACCTGCTCATAGGTAACAGGAATGTGGTCTCCGCTTTCGTCCTTTTCATCGTCGAAATGAGAGAGAATTGCGAGCACGCCAGCGGTTTGATGTTTAAGGTGCTTCGCCAGCGCTTCAAGAGTATTCAGGATTTGGAATGACTTGCCACTTGTGTCAACACCCGAGTGGGCCAGACTGGCACAGGTTTCCTGAAACGTCGCTTCAAGTACAATGATTACCGCTACGCCACCTTTTCGAGCGACATCTGCGGCTAGTGTCTGTGTTAACACCGACTTGCCAGCGCCGTAATCGCCACGAACAAGGATCACGCGGCCTACCGGACCATCTGTGCCTGGGGATTGATTCCGGCGATTCGATACAGGAAGCCCAAGACGCAGTCCGCCCCCAAACAACTCTGAAAACCCAGGGATAGCGATTTGCACACCAAACACTGACGTTAGCAAGAACTCAGAATCAAAACATGCGGTCCGCAAAATCACCCTTCGCAGGTCATATCGTACTGGCGAAAGATAAGCCGCGTTAGCGGCTGCTTCGAGAAACGCTCTCCAGTACCGACGATGACCGTCGGTCGCCAGAGTCCTTATGAAGTCAGGAATCCGGACCTTCTTGGAAACAGTTTGATTTGCGATGCCAGCCAATCCGTGAAAGGCGGCCACGCATTCGGCCGTCAGATTCAGGCCATATTTGCTTCGAATCG
>JAGQQS010000165.1 GCA_020426105.1 Planctomycetaceae bacterium | reverse complement strand
GGCTGCTGGCCGCGGCGGGCGATGAAATTCCTGGTGTCGAGGCGAGGCAACGTTATCGGTTCATTCGTCAATTGCTGTCGCGGGTGCAGATGCGTTCTCAAGCTGCGGCCGCGACACTGACTGACCGTCTGGACGCGGTTCTCACCCATCGCGTATTTGGGTTCGTGATCTGTCTCGCCGTCCTGTTGCTCGTCTTCTCGACAATTTACTGGTTTTCACAGCCGTTGAGCGAGGGGGTTGAAGGCATTCTGAGCTGGATCAGTTCACGGCTTGTGGAGACGATGGCTCCCGGACCGCTGCGCAGTCTGCTGACAGAAGGTGTGGTCGCCGGTGTGGGATCCGTCATTGTCTTTCTCCCGCAGATTTGCCTGTTGTTTCTCTTTATTGGGCTGCTTGAAGACTGCGGTTATATGGCGCGTGCCGCATTTATGATGGATCGTCTGATGGGATTACTGGGACTCAGTGGTCGCTCGTTTCTGCCGCTGATGTCGTCATTTGCCTGTGCCGTTCCCGGCGTCATGGCGACCCGGGTGATTGACGATCGACGTGACAGATTTGTGACGATTCTGATAGCGCCCCTGATGAGTTGCTCAGCGCGGTTGCCGGTCTACGTGCTGATGATCGGAGCCTTTATTCCGGATTCGCATCTGCTCGGTGGCTGGCTTCCACTGCGAGCCGTTGTGTTGTTCGCGATGAGTACACTGGGACTTGTGATCGCCGTGCCGGTAGCGTTGATTTTGCGAAAGACCTTGTTACGTGGCGAACCCTCTCCGTTTCTGCTGGAGCTGCCAGATTACCGCCTGCCTTCAATCCGCGTGGTTTTACTGCGTGTCTGGGAGAGTGGAATTTCATTTGTCGCTCGGGCAGGCACGCTGATATTTGCGACAAGTGTCCTCGTCTGGGCTGCCGGTTCTTTTCCCGGCGATCATTCTGTGCAGTATGCACTGACCGCGAAGCTTGAATCGCTGCAGGCGGCGGACGAAGAAGCCCATGCGGCCGAAATTGAAGCGCTTTCAGCACAACTAAACCTGCAGAATTCACAGCTGCTGGAACGTAGTTTTCTGGGGCAAGCCGGAGTTGCCATTGAACCGCTCGTCAAACCCCTTGGCTGGGACTGGAGAATTGGTGTGGGGGTGATTGCCTCATTTCCGGCTCGGGAAGTTGTGATCGCAACGCTGGGGACGATTTATAGTCTGGGAGGAGATGTCGATGCAGAAAACGATGGCCTCCGAAGTACCCTGAAAGCCGCCACATGGCCGGACGGAACGCCCGTTTTCTCGATCCCGGTCGCCGTTTCCGTGATGGTGTTTTTTGCGCTCTGCGCGCAGTGTGTTTCCACATTGATGGTCATCCGTCGCGAGACCAACAGCTGGCGGTGGCCGGCATTTTCCTTTCTTTATATGACCGTGCTCGCTTATCTCGGTGCCTTCCTGACCTATCAGATCGGCAGGCTGCTGTAGTTGCATCATTGGCTCCGGCCCGTAGAATCTCTGCCTTAACGACAAAATAACATTTGTTTTTTGCGGGATGGTGGTGGGACTTGGAAACCGAGGCGTTGATCAGGCTTGTTTGCGGGCTTGTGGGTGGGCTGGGGATTTTTCTGCTGGGCATGAAAAACATGTCCGACGGAATGCAGGCCGTGGCGGGAGCAAGTCTGCGACGTCTGATCGGAGCGGTCACGGGAAATCGGTTTGCCGCAACCGCCGTAGGGACGCTCGTGACGTGTATCGTTCAGTCCAGCTCAGTCACGACGGTCATGGTGGTCGGGTTTGTGAACAGCGGCGTTATGCAGCTGACACAGGCGGTGGGCGTGATTATGGGCGCCAATATCGGCACCACGATAACCGGCTGGGTTCTGGTGCTTAATGTCGGAAAACACGGGCTTCCGATTCTGGGAGTGGCCGCCATTGTGCATTTGTTTTCCCGGGGTGATCGCTGGCGCTACTGGGCGATGACGATTATGGGCATCGGGATGGTATTTTTCGGCCTTGAGCTGATGAAAGAGGCCTGTGCAATCATCAAGGGAATGCCTGCGTTTGAAACCTGGTTCAAGGCGTTTGATGCGAGCAACTACGCCGGTGTCTTGAAGTGTGCGATCGTCGGCTGCATTCTGACGACCATTGTGCAATCGTCTTCTGCCACTCTGGGAATCACGATTTCGCTGGCGACACAGGGGATCATCAGCTACGAGACGGCCGCAGCTTTGGTGCTTGGGGAAAACATCGGTACCACGATCACGGCTTTTCTGGCATCTTTGGGAACAACCACGAACGCCCGCCGGGCAGCGTATTTTCATGTGCTGTTCAATATTGTCGGCGTCATCTGGATTACGTTGGTCTTTCAGTCGTATATTAAAGTTATTGAATGGATGCTGGGTGTCGATCCGCGACAAACATTATTGATCGACGGCAAGGAAACTCTTCCGCATGTTACGAGCGGGATTGCAGCCGTGCACAGTGTGTTCAATGTTGTCAATACCCTGCTGTTCATGCCTCTCGTGCCATCCTGCGTGCGGTTTCTGGTCTGGTTTGTCCCCAACAAAGGTTTTAAGGAGAAGCCGCGGCTTACGGATCTGGACATCCTGATGCTGGAAACGCCCACACTGGCGATCGAACAGTCGCATAAAGAGATCCGAAAAATGGGTGACGGCTGTCTCAAGATGCTCGACTGGCTGCATGAATTGCGGCAGCAGGAGGAGCCGGAGAAAGCACTTTCCGATCGTCTGAAGCACCGCGAGCAGGTGCTGGACAATGTTCAGGACGAAATTGCCGAATTTATGACAAAACTCCTGTCCGGCAATATTCCCCATGCGGTCGCCGATGAAGCCCGCCGACAACTCCAGCTGACGGATGAGTACGAATCACTCAGCGACTATATTGCGAACCTTGAAAAATTTGATCGCAAGCTGCGCCGCGATGGCCTGCGTTTTAATGCGGATCAGCGTGCCGAACTCGATGAACTCAATCAACTGTGTCGCGAATATCTGGTGGCTGTCAACGAAGCAATGGCCGTGAGTAATCGCACCGTGCAGATCAAGACGGAGCCCATGTCGAAACGGATTCGCGATGCCATCAAACAACAGCGGAAGAAGCATCTGGGAGAAATCTCCCAGGGCAGCATCCCGCCGCTGCAGACGATTGCGTTCATGGCATGCCTGAATGCGTACTCAAGGGTTCGCGACCATATTCACGGTATCGCAGAAGAGGTTTCCGAAGAGCGATAAACGCAGGGTTACTTCTTCGAGAACACAAATCCATCCTGAGCGGCATCAATTTCGATCGTATCACCCGCGCTGTAAATCCCCGCCAGCAACTCGTTCGCGAGCGAGTTCTGCAAACGCTGCTGAATCACGCGTTTGAGGGGGCGAGCTCCGTAAGCCGGATCGTAACCTTCGTTGGCCAGCAGTTGTTTGGCCGCCTCAGAAACCTGAAGTTTGAAACCATTCTTTTCCAATTGGCTGTTGAGCCGCTGCAGCTGCAGTTCCACGATCTCACGGATCTCACTGCGACCCAGCGGATGAAATACAATCACTTCATCCACGCGATTCAAAAACTCAGGCAGGAAATGCTTCTGCAATGCCTCCATGACGCGGTTGTGAATTTCTTTTTCATCCGCCTGACCTGACAGTTCCTGAATTGCCTGGCTGCCGATGTTGGACGTCATCACAACAATCGTATTTGTGAAGTCCACGGTACGTCCCTGACTGTCCGTCAATCGACCGTCGTCCAGAAGCTGCAGCAGGATGTTGAAGACGTCCCGGTGAGCTTTCTCGACCTCGTCCAGCAGAATGACGCAATACGGATTGCGGCGGACGGCCTCTGTCAATCGACCACCTTCCTCGTAGCCGACATAGCCCGGAGGTGCGCCAATCAGACGAGCGACACTATGACGTTCCATAAATTCGCTCATGTCGACGCGTACCATGTTACGCTCATCATCGAACATGAAATTGGCCAGAGCCTTGCACAGTTCCGTCTTGCCGACCCCGGTCGGGCCAAGAAACATGAATGAGCCAATCGGGCGGTTAGCATCCCCCATTCCTGACCGCGATCGGCGGACTGCGTTGGACACAGCCTCGACAGCCTCCTGCTGATTAATCATGCGTTTGTGAATTTCGTCTTCCATTCGCAGCAGTTTTTCGCGTTCTCCCTGCATCATGCGGGACACCGGAATGTTCGTCCAGAGACTGACGACGCGGGCAATATCTTCTTCCGTGACTTCTTCCCGCAGCAGGCGGTTGTCTTTATCCGAGTTCAGTTCAGCGGATTTTGCTTCCATTTCCCGAAGTTTTTGTTCTGCGTCTTTGAGCTGCTGCTCCGTTCTCTGAGCATCCACGAAGTCTTCATTGAGCAGTGTCTGCTGGGCTTTGGAAAAGGCCTGTTGGAATGCCGTGCGGAGGCGTTCGATATTGTCCCGCAGTGGCTTGATCCCGGAAATGGCCGACTTCTCGGATTCCCAGCGCGCCTTTAGCTGGTTTGTGGATTCTTCACGTTCCGCGATCTGACGCTTGAGCTCCTGCAGTCTCTCACGGCTTTCTTCGCTGGTTTCTTTGCCCAGGGCTGCGGCTTCGATCTGCATCCGCGTTAACTGCCTTGTCGCCTCATCGATTTCCACCGGCATGGAATCAATCTCCATCCGCAATCGACTTCCGGCCTCATCGATCAGATCAATGGCCTTGTCCGGCAGAAAGCGATCGCTGATGTAACGATCGGACAATGTGGCAGCCGCAATAATGGCATCGTCCGTAATCCGCACACCGTGATGACTTTCGTAACGATCTTTCAGACCACGCAGAATCGAGATGGTGTCTTCTACATTCGGTTCCTGCACAATCACCGGCTGGAACCTGCGTTCGAGGGCCGGATCTTTTTCAATGTGCTTACGGTATTCATCCAGCGTCGTGGCACCGACGCAGTGCAGATCGCCGCGAGCCAGTGCAGGTTTAAGCAGATTGGCAGCGTCCATCGCCCCCTCAGAATTGCCCGCACCAATGACAGTGTGCAACTCATCAATGAACATAATAATCTGCCCATTCGATGCCTGGACCTCCTTCAGCACGGCTTTGAGGCGATCTTCGAATTCTCCCCGGTATTTCGCACCTGCCACCAGCGCTCCCATGTCGAGTGCAAAAACGCGCTTGTCCTTGAGGTTTTGGGGGACGTCGCCCAGCACAATCCGATGCGCCAACCCTTCGACAATCGCCGTCTTGCCGACGCCCGGTTCTCCGATCAGCACAGGATTGTTCTTCCGTCGTCGGGAAAGGACCTGAATCACCCGACGGATTTCTGTGTCGCGTCCGATAACAGGATCGATTTTGCCTTCGCGGGCCAGGACGACAAGATCCTTGCCGTATTTTTCGAGCGCTTGAAATTTGTCTTCCGGATTTTGATCCTGCACGGTTTGTCCCCCTCGTATGTGTTTCACCGCTTCCAGCAAATCCGCTTCATCAACTCCATTCAGATGCAAAAGGCGTTTTGCCTGGTCCTCGACCTGAGTCAGTGCGACCAGCAGATGCTCTGTCGATGTATATTCGTCACCCATTGAGTCCGCTTGTTTTTTCGCCGCGTTCAGCACTTTCATGGCTTCCGGTCCGGCGTTCACACCTACTCCGGATGACGATGATGATTGTGGCAGGCGATCAAGTTCTCCATCAACCATCCTGCGCAGCTGCGGAAGCTTGACGTTCATTTTTTGCAGCAGCGAAGTCATCAGCCCGCCTTCTTCGTCGAGCAATGACTTCAGCAGGTGCAGCGGACGAAGAATCCGATGTTCCTTCTTTTCGGCCAGTTCCTGAGCGCGTTGAATGGCTTCAGAAGCCTTCACCGTCAACTTACGGGGATCAAATGCCATGAGGGTTTCACTCCGTACGAAATACTTCAGTCAATTGCGGGATTGTCACGCTGCACACCTCGATCGACCTCGATCCTGCAATGTGTGACAGTTTGTCTCACATCCAGTGGGCTGTGCGGTCATGATCAGCGAAAGCAGATTCTGTGCCTGTCAAATCAGGCGGGACCCGACGTCCGGTTGATCCTGCGTCGGCACATTCGATAACAGGAGCCCCGTGGGTGCAAGCATGCCCCTGCAATTTTGGCAGTAGCCGTTCGATTTCGGGGCGCGTCGATGCGACTGACGCGTTAAGACCCCGGACACGACCCGCTTGAGCCGCAACGTATTTTTAGGGGGGGCTAAAACTGCAATCCAGCGCGCAACATGAGTGCGTCACCAAAATCGATCTGGCCCGGCGTGTTTTCAAATTCCATGGAACGGCCAAAGATCCAGCCGGTTTCCACGAAGACACCGCGGTTTTCACGCAGCAGGTGCTCAACACCCAGGACCAGTCGCAGGTCACGCAATGTTAGCTGATCGTGCTGTCCGTTGGACCGTTTGACGGCCCACGTATTCCCGCCAAAAACGCCGCTCAAATATCCCCAGGTTTCACTCTGATCGCCGTTTTTGAGGAGTCGCCGCGAGATGCGAGGCGACGGGAACTGAATATCCAGCTTCCAGAGCGGTGATGGGGTCCAGTAGATTCCCATGGTCGGCAGCACGGGATAGTCCTGTCGGCCGGTATAGATGGCTCCACCGGTCAGCGATACATGATCCGGTCTAATGTGCCATTGCAACAGGGCCATCCCGAACAGTTTAAACGCCTCCTGACTCGACTGAAAATCACTTCTCACCGAGGGCGTGAAGAGCACCATTGTTGTGAAGCGTTCGTCGATGACTTTCTTCCAGAACGATTTTACGCCCGTTTCATAAAGGTCGGTCGGCACATCCAGTCCCGAATTGGCATTTAACTGATCCTGTCGAAAAAACGGTGTGAACGAAATCACGTGATCCATACTGCCGAGTGGAACTGCGAAGGTGCCGAACAAGTCCAGTGTCTTGATCCCCAGGCCATTGGTATCGCTTGCCGGAATGATACCGTATGCTGCCTGAGCACCTTGAAAACAAGTGGCGCGATAGCGAATCAGAGGAGAATTATCGGCGACGAGTGCAGAGTCACAGGCCCCCGAGGTCGAATCACAGATCCCGGGCACGGGCGTTCCGGCGGGACCAAAATCCGCATACGGTGCGGAAACATCTTCGGCTGAAGGGGGCAGTGGATCGTCGGCAAAAGTTTCCACGGATCCTGGAGGGATTTCCAGCAATGAATCGGGCGGGACTGGATGGGAATTTGATGACGGCGGAATTCTGTTAATCCGAAATTCGTCCAGAAACGAACTCTCAGCGCAGGCCTCAGTGCTGCTGATCCACATGATCAAAATTGCGGGGCAAAGTCGATGCATGAATCGACTTATGATGAGCATCGATTGCTGCACAGACACCGTTCCTCCAGCGCCGGCCCGCGGCTCTTCGTTTGCCGTCGTGAACAACCGAGTGATGACCGCGCACGGATATCCCATCGGCGTTTTCAGGCGCTGAGGAAGCCTCAGAATCGCACAATGTTGCCATCCGTGACGGGTGTGGACGAAATGGCCGCGGCGTTTTCTGCCGATCTCAACGGGGGCCATCCTCAACCAGCGATTTCAGCCGTCTGACGTCTGCGTGTTTTCCCGAATTCGCTGCAGCAGCGCGGTGCTCATTTGTCCGGTACTCGTGATCTGAAAGTGCCGGGCACTGGCGTTGGTGGCGGATATATCAATGCGCAGTCGATCCGGCGGCAGACACTCGGTAACGCGTTCAGCCCATTCGATCAGGCACAGCCATTCACCGCTATTCATAAAATCGTCAGCCCCGATTGCCAGAAACTCATCCATGTCGGCGAGGCGATACGTGTCAAAATGCGCAACCGGGATCCGCCCGTCCGTGTACAGTTGCAGCAGCACAAACGTGGGACTGTTGACCTGCGCCGTGTCGATCTGCAAATTGCCGCAGATCGCTCGCACCAGTCGAGTTTTTCCGGCTCCCAACTGACCGTTCAGTTCGATGACCATTCCCCTGACGACAACGTCGGCAATGCAGGCCCCGAGCCAGTCGGTCATGGCTTCGTCGGGACAATCGAGACTCAGGAGATTATGGCGTTCCGAGGACATGCATACCGTCTGATTTCTGCATATTTTCCATAGAATCATCAACGGAAAAATAGGCTCCGTAACTTCCATCCGAGTTACCTGTTTGTGACTGATAGTTCCAGCGCCACAAACGGTGCGGCTGTAATTCATGCATCATCGCCCCGCAGCCTGACGATGCGATCAGAATGAACGAGGCGACTCCAAGTGAAACCATGCGTGTCATAAAATCACCAACCTTACTCTGCATGCAGCATCCGAAATCAATTCATGGAGTAGACGACCTGAGCAGTGGCGCCATCGCCGAAATATAAGGCATTTCTGCAGACGCCAATGCGAAAAATCCATACGTAACACAGGATCTGTCGACGGACGATCCAGCGCGTCGACGTGCAGATGCAGAATTTGCCGTACATCCAGGTGATGAGCGGCAGGTGGCAACAATTGTTGCCACCTTTCGGCAAAAAATCAGGGAGGATCATACCCGCCTGGATTCCATGGATGGCAGCGTAAGATGCGGCCAATTCCGCGCCAGGTGCCCGATAACAGTCCGTACTTCGTCACGGCTGCGATATAGTATTGACTGCAGGACGGATGGAAGCGGCAGGTGCGACCCAGCAATGGACTGAGCAACAGCTGATAACAGCGAACCAGCAGAATCGCTGTCGCGGCCGGAAGATACTTCAACTGCTTCCATCGTGGTCGGCGTCCCGGCCCGGAGGAGGCCGCCCCCACATCATTCATCGACGGCTGTTGATCGGCGTCCGGCGAATAATTCACGAGTGGGTCCCCGATGGACGGGAGTCGCGTTCGTGGTCCTGAACGGCCGAAAGGCGTTTCGCCAGCTTTCTGACCAGCGTGCGAAGTGAATTCCGAAAATCCTGCAGCGTCGAATCATCGCGCATCCGGGGGACCACGACCAGATCGTAACTTTTGGGAAGATCGTGCTGCAGTCCGCGAAACGCCTCTCGAATTCGACGTCGCTTTCGATTACGCACGACGGCAGATCCGTGCTTTCGGGAAATGCTTAGTCCGAGTCGATTCACGTTCAGCTCATTCGCCATCGCAAAAATCAGCAAATACTGATCGCCTGCGCGCTGGCCGCCAGCGTAGATCCTGGCAAAGTCATCGGACCGGCATAAATGCATCGTCTTAGGGCATCGAAAACGAAGAGGGTTCATCGGAAATCCGGTTGTCTGCGGTTCATCTCTGATCCCCCGGTGAATTTCTGCCACGCGATGCCCCCTGAGTTCATCCGGGCGGGAAATTCAGACAAGGATCTCGGTCAGCCTGTTAATCCTGGGGGGCTGCGTCGGCATTGTCGATTGTTCTGATTATCGGGGTTCTGCGCTGGTTGAATAGAGCTGCGACATCAAAACCGCGACATGCGCGACAATCGGAGTTTTCGGAATAGTCGATAGAAATTGTCAGGGCACATTCCGACCTTGTGCTTTCCGTTTTTCCGTTCCCCGTCGGACTCAGGGCAATCTAGCAGGCAACCGGCGTGAGGTGAATTCAACCCGTGACTTTGGGGTCTGCAAGTGATCGTCGCCGAGCGTTTGAGTCGTTGTGCCGCTGAGAAATTGCTGTTTCAGGGATGAACCAGATGTCAAATCAAAAATTCATTCGTCGTACATTGCTGGCAACAGCTTTTACAATCTCCGCCGTTCAGGCGACGCAAGTCTTCGGATTTCAACAGACGCAATATCAACCGGGCCAGCCCGGAGCACAGATTCCGCAGGGAAATACGTCAGTCACCCAGGAACTCAACCGTATGTTCCGGGAGAGTGGCCAGGAGATGCCCTCCATGAATCCACAGGAGCTGCCCAACGGTAACCATCCGATCCAGGGGCAAATTCGGCTGCGTCAGCCCCAGAATCCCGGTCAG
>JAGQQS010000164.1:6344-7673 GCA_020426105.1 Planctomycetaceae bacterium | reverse complement strand
GAAATACAAACAGGGTCATCAGAAAAATCACCGTCCTGACAGACGGCGAGGCCATTTGCTGATCCGTGATTCGGCTTCCACCTCAGTCATCGTTTCGCCTGTAGAACTGTCACGATACAGGACCTGAATTGTACGGAATCCTAACGATTGATAAAGCTGCACCGCCGCGATGTTATCGGCGGTGACTTCCAGCACCGTAATCCCCATGCCAGCCTGAATGAAACCCAGCAGGGCCTGCTGAACCAGGGCACGCCCCAGTCCCAGGCCACGATGCTCCGGGATGACTCCGACATTCTGAATACTGCCCATGCCGCCACTGCGAGTTACTCCCTGAATGGTTCCGCAGTCAACCGCGGGCCAGTCAGGTTCAGGCTGGTAAATCACCATCCAGGTAGCAGCCGGGCAGAATGCCGCCTGGCCGACGATCTCTTTCATCAGGGCCGTGCAGCCGGCAGACTCTCCGAGACAGGAAAACACTTTCCCGTCAAGATCCTCGCGAAACGAGCGCCACTTGACCTGAGCATGTCGTTCGAGCAACAGAGATCGCCATGGAAGCCAGCGATACCCCTCCGGCAGGCGGACAGGTTTCAGGGACCTGCGTTTCAGGTCGATCTGCATTCGGAATCGTTTGTATGCCGTTGTCGTCATCCACTGCCTCAATGGATCGCTGTTGGAATTTTGTCTGAAACTGCACTTCCCACGTACCGCAAACCACTCCGCCAACTAACGTGTCGTTTCTTCATCGAGCATCTGATCGGCAGCGTTTTCCCTCAGGCGGGTTTCCTCTTCTGCCTCTTCGCTTTGCACCAGCATACAAAAAGTGAATGAGCAGCCAGCGGTTGGATTGTTCTGAGCGTGGATCTGCCCGCGCTGGCGGTCAATCACGTCACGACAAATCGCCAGCCCAAACCCGAACCCCTTTTTCTTTGTCGTAAAGAAGCGTTTGAAAACCGCTTCCGTATCGCCAGCGGGCAAGCCGGGGCCGTTGTCAATCACACTCAGGACAACATACGGTTTCGAGGGATGCCGCTGCAACTGAATTCGTACTTCCGGTTCCGCGGTTTGCGCCTGTGTGCAGGCTTCAATCGCGTTAACCAGCAAGTTGATCAGCACATAGGTCGTCTGCACGCGATCGACGTGCACTTCCAGCGGGGGATCCTGCTTCAGCAGACCGAGTTCATCATCAATCGTGATTCTGACAGCCACGCTGTCCGGTCGGGGTTGTACCAGTTGTGTGGCATGATTAATCATCCGCCCAAGGTCAGTTGCCCCCAGTCTTGCCCGACGATCATGAAGGAAATCCCGCAGATTAAAAATGACTTCGCTGGC
>JAGQQS010000164.1:0-6243 GCA_020426105.1 Planctomycetaceae bacterium | reverse complement strand
GCCTGATATTCAATGACCTGCAGTGGCTGTGTCAGCTGATGCGCCAGCTCCGACGACAGATTGCCGCTGATACTCAGCCGTGATGCCTGAGCCAGTTGTTCGCGCATCTGGATCAATTCGTCGGCCGCTGCGCGCTCAGCATCGTTGTTGGCCAGGTAGAGCGTGCAGGCACTTTCGGCAGTGTCACCTCCCGGTTCAATGCGACAATTAAATGAATGCTGTTTTCCAATTTCCTGCAACGTCAGAAAGTCACATGTCCGGGCAGTCCCCGACTTGATCGCGTCGGCAACCATTCTCTGCACGGGTTCGTAGAGATTTCGCGTGACAATGTCCTGCAGACGCAGGCCAGTGATCGCCGGAGGTTCCTGATTTCGGAACGGGACTACCTTCATGATTTCCAGCGCCGAATCCAGGACCAGCGCAAAATCACAGGAACCATTGGCGACGTTTCGCCACTGACGGTGATTTCGAGCCCGAATGGATTCACGACAGGCGGCACGGTAGCTGCCAATGAATACATGACCGGTCAGTTGCACCAGATGTTGACACGCAGAGTCCAGATGCGACGGCCCTCGATCATGCCCCACGGCGATGACGCCGCGGAGTCGCTTGCTGATCCGGATCGGAATCATTTCATACGCAGCACATTTGAGCTCTCGCAAAATTCCGGTTACCAGGCGGCTGCACGCCTCCGCCTGTCCGTTCATCGCACAATAGACCGCTGTGCCTGCCGGGAGCAGTTCCGCTGCCTCCCCCCCCACGAGGCCCAGCGCAACGCGTTGCAGTTTCGACGAAAGCGAAGGGGCTGATGTTCGAGACCATTCGGCAAACAGCGACAGCTGAGGTCCCTCTTTGAGCCGTGAAAGATACAGATGAGCATGGTCCACTTCGCAGCGCTTGCCGATTCCTTTCAACATCTGCGCAGCCAATACTCGATGTTCGCCGGGCCTGAGTCCGTGCAGTTTGTCTGCCAGTCGGGATGTATAACGGACAAGCGAATCACGTCTGTCCGATGCGAGCGACATTACTGAGAACTCCCACTGCGGGAACTCCGTCCCCCCCTCAAACAACCGACTCTCAACTTTCGATGAAGCGAGCGAAAACGAATGAGGCAAAACAATCTTCAGAATACTGCCCTATGGTGATTGACCCCTTGCGGCCAGGTCCCGACTGTCGGTAGACACCATCAGACAGATATCGAGTATGTCGACATAAATTCGCGTTAACTGGTTTGCGTCAATACGTCAGCCTGTTGATTCTATTCGAGACCAGGAGAATTGCCAAATGAAATGTGCCTCCTCCGAGCAATTGTGCGTGCGGCTGAAAACCTGGCAGTAAATTATCGAAAGAAACAGGTCGCTGATGGATTGCAAGGCTCACTGTTAAGTTGCGGGTGACATGTCATTAATGTTCGATCAGCCAGGATTCGTGTTCCGCGCAGCGAAAGCCGTGAACACTAATCTGCACTGATTTCCACTACTTCACATCCGGAAAATCGTTACCTGCGGTTCGTCGTCCCGGCTCGGTTTGCTGTTCTACGCTACGCCCGTTCCTCAGGAAATGGCATCACTTCCCGGATGTCGTTGCATCCGGTGGCCAGCATCACCAGACGATCGAATCCAAGAGCAACGCCAGAGCAGGCGGGGAGCCCGGACCGCATCGCCGCCATCATGCGAGGGGCACCTGGCAACTGCGGCGACTGATCCTGCGCGCGTCGCTGGTTTTGAAGTATGTCACGGCTCTGCAATTCATCGACATCAGCGAGTTCCTGGTAGCCGTTACACAACTCAAGTCCCTGCACATACAGCTCAAACCGGCGAGCAACCTTGTGAGGAAAGTTGTCGGCAATGACCGCCAATGCAGCCTGAGAGGGCGGGTAGTCATGGATAAACTCCGGATGCACTTTCGCTCCCGCCGCCGGGCCGCCCAGTTGTGGTTCGATCGCCAGGGCGAGCATGACGTTCAGGATGTCATCGATACAATTTTCGTCCAGTGCGTGCGGCAATGCGATGCCAAATTCTTCGGCCGCCTGAATCAGCTTATTCCCTGTGCAATCAAACACATCGATGCGGAACACGCGTCGAAATGCCTCTGCATATGTTGTTCGCTGAAATTCTGCCGGACTCCATTGTTCCGCAATATTGCATCCGGTCACAAGTGCTGCAGCGGCCGCCGCTGTACGCACAAGGGTTTCGGTAATCTCCAGCTGCTCCAGCCAGCTCGTTCCTGCTCCGTACCATTCGATCATGGTAAACTCGCTGTTGTGTCGATGGCCACGTTCGTGCTGCCGAAAGACATGGCTGATCTGAAAGATCGAGCCGGCACCAGCCGCCAGCAGTCGCTTCATATGCGCTTCCGGCGAGGTCTGCAGAAACCAGCGTTCACCACGCACTTCAAGGCCAAATGGCTCAAGGCCCGTGTCGAGCACGATGTCGCGGGACAAACAGGGCGTCTCAACTTCCAGATAGCCCCGCTGGCAAAAGAACTCACGAATCTCCCGCAGCATTGCGGCACGCGTTCGAAGCATCCGGATCGAACAGGAAGGTTGCCACCCATCCTGCGCGGGCTTCACCGCGATGGCTCCGCTGACGATTTCACACCAGCCTGCATGGAAATCGTGGTGCTGAGAACCTCGCGGACAGCCGAGGCCAGACGGCGAATACCCTCCTGGATACCGGCCACGTTCTGGACCCCAAAGCTCAGACGCATTTCGCATCGCGGACGTCCAGCCCAGTCAGCCGGGTAGCATAGTTCTCCCGGTACATACATGACTTTATCCACCTGCGTCGCGCGCTTAAACAATGGACTGGTAAAGCCGGTCTCGATGGCGGCGGGCAAACGCATCCAGACGTACATCCCCCCAAGTGGAGTGAACCAGGAAACGCCCGGCATTCCGGAAAATTCGTGTTCCACAATCGCCACCATGGCATCACGTTTTCGGCGATAACTTTCGCAGACGCGGCGGACGTGTTCCGCGTACTCGCCCGTACGGATCGCCCGCGCGACGATGTGTTGATTCAGATGCGCGGATCCGAAATCGTCGTTGCCTTTCAGATCACTTACGGCTTTTACCAGGCACTGCGGCAGGACTCCCATCCCGACACGGACACCCGGAGAAAAACTTTTTGAGAACGTCTGAGCCAGAATGACTGTTTCCCGCGACGCGTCATACGACCAGATACTCGGAATCATTTCGCCGTCGTATCGCAGTTCGCGGTAGGCACAGTCTTCGAGTAAGAATATGCGATTATGCAACGAAAACTGCTGCACGATTCTGAGAAGCTCCGGCCGTCGTTCCGCTGATACGCTGACGCCGGACGGATTATCAAAATCACTCACGATGTATACCAGCCGCACGCGATCCAGCCGGCCTTCAGCCTGAATTCTTTCGAATGCCGCCGACAGTGAGTCAGGGCGCATTCCCTCCGCATCTGCAATGACGGGCACAATTTCAGCGCCCGCGGCCTGCAGTACATCGATGTAGACGAAATACGTGGGAGCTGCCACCAGACAGATGTCGCCCGGGTTAAACAGAGCCTGTGTCACCAGAGACAACAGTTGCTGCGAACCCGTTGTCAGCATCAGTTGCGACAACGGCAGATCTTCCAGACCGTCGTCGCGCTGTTCAATCCGAGCAAGGTTACTGCGGAAGATGCGGCGCAACGGTTCCGGCCCCGGCGTGATACCGTACTGCAGGAGCTTGCGCCCGGACTCGGGGCTGGAGAGCAATTCAGCGACGGCGTCCCGGACAATTTTCACGGGCAGGGAGTCTTCATCGACCAGCCCGGCCGCCAGAGAAATGCAGTCGGCATTTTCAACGCCCTGCTGCATGAGAAACCCAATGGCCTGATGGGCAGACCGCTGAGCATGGTCGCTGAGTTGTGTCTGGTTACCATCCTTGACTGGCGCGATCATCGATCTTCATTCCCTTGGACGCGACAACAGATCCTGGAATTCCAACGCAAATTCTTCATCGTTGGACAGGCAACGATTGTTCATCGCGAGGATTTTACGAATGCGGCCGACCGTCAGTTTTGCGGGTCCCGTCAGGCGTAGCACGAGATCGTCCGGATTGAACTGTTCGAGATCGCGAATCGAGTGGATACCGAGAAACATAAACGCTTCCCGCGCCTGAATATCGTTCTGGAATACAACGTCCAGCGGCGCATCAATCGGAATCCGCGATCGTCCCAGCTTGCGCGTCGCTTTTTCGTCATGAACTCCCGATGAAATCGTGGCTTTGCGAACGCCTTTTTTGCGCTGCGTCGGTTCCGGTTCCGGAGCTGGTTTGCGGGCGATCGTCACGACCGGAGCGGGACGCTTAGGGGCCACCACTTTTTTGGGGGCCGACTTCTTCGGAGCGGTCTTTCGGGGCACCGTTTTTGCGGCAACGGGCTTCTTTTTAGCGACGGAACGGGGTGTCTTTGCGACCTTCTTGGCGGCCCGCGGCGATACTTTTGCCGGTTTTGCAGGCTTTGCCGCCTTCTTGACTACCTTCTTTTTTGCCATCGATCTCAGTCCTTCGTACACTCCGGGAACTTTA
This sequence comes from Planctomycetaceae bacterium, assembly GCA_020426105.1. Classification (GTDB taxonomy): domain Bacteria; phylum Planctomycetota; class Planctomycetia; order Planctomycetales; family Planctomycetaceae; genus SXXK01. The sequence goes on along the minus strand of JAGQQS010000164.1, from coordinate 1,700 downwards.
GTTTCGCGGAGATGATAGCTTCTCCGGAGGTCCAGTTACCTCAAAAGACCAGTTTGTTCCTCAAAAAAAGCGCGAAGGAGCTCCTGTTCATCGTCCGTCAGGAGCTTTTCCGAGCCTAATACAATCGCGGCCGATGCCGTCCAGCGTCCCACAATAGAAATCAGATCGTCTACTGTTCTCTGCGAACAAGATCCGGAGTTTGTACCTGAATCCGGGAGTTTATCTGCCAGTTCCGCCTGCATTTGAGCCAGTTCCAGTGCCGATTTTTCATCGGTTAAGAGTTGCACCGCCCGGACTTTCGACGCAACCCAGTGGTCGGCAGCGGTCGCCATCACGAGAGGACCTTTCCAGACATTGGACAGCGAAGGTCGAGTTGTCAGTTCCCCCATCTTCGCCAGTGCCTCATAGGCCGCATGGACGACACAATTGTCGAACGCAGAGAGGCTGCTACCGGATTTCTGCAGGTGATCCCACGTTTGCAGCAGACATTCCAGCTGAATCTGCGGCGCCGTTCCCTTCAGCACGGGATACACGTCGAGGAAGCCGCTGGTTTTCGCGGCCAGATGATGCTGATCCAGAGATTCACGTAACATGCAGTCAAGCGTTACAACAAACGCTGCTCGAAACGCCGCATAGAGCATTTCATCGGGAAACGACATTCCTGATTCCGTATTTGGAGGTATCCGTGTCATAAGAATTCCCCATCCTGACACGCGGTCAGGCAAACTCAAGACTCTTCGCAAAAGACCCGATCAGAAGCGTGTTGTTGAAACGCAACCAACCGTCTGAATTTGTTGTTGTGCGGCGGTTTGATTTCCCGGAACCCTTAAAAAAACTGCGTGAGCCGCCACGTTTGTGATTGCGATTCAACGCCTCAGAAACAGGCGGCAGCAACCAATAACCAACTGGCTCCAGCAATCTGTCCGAATCCAGAGAGGGCGAGGCTCCTGCCGAGCCGAGGGAGGGCGCAAGTTCCACATTTCTTGCGGCTCAGCAGTAACTTCGCCCTCGCATACAGGCACCAAACGAAGTTCTCAGGCAGACTCCTGAGGGGGCTCCACACTATGAGCGACCCCATTTCAAATGGCACCTTCCGTGAGAAGAGCTTCCGGCATCGCGGATTCGGGGACCACGATCACAGGCCACATAGACTGCGCCTGGACGATCTCCCGCGCTGCTTCGGTGTCCACGAATACGACAACGGCCGCTGCTGGCAACTCCAGTAACTGTAGTGAATTGATGAGCCGCCACTCGTGCTCGTCCTCGATCCAGCCGCTGACGGTGCCTGTATTCTGGAAAAATGGCCGTTCCGTTTCCGTCATCGACTGCCAAATTTCTTCATCGCCGTAACGAACCGGCCGTGCTCCGGCTGCTGCCATGACATCTCGTCGAACTGCAATTCCCCACGGTTCAAAATCGTAACGTCGTCGATGCTTGCGATAGGATCTCCGACGGCGAAATTCGTGCAGCGGTACTGCGGTGAACGACACAACCGTGAAGCCACCTCGGATCGCTTCCGAAGATGCTCGTAAGCAACCGGCCGATAAAATTCGCAACAGCGTTGCGAGGGCTGACCTGTCGGCCGAACGGCATCCAAGGATGAGTTCGTCATTGAACTCCTGCTCATCCTGATCCGGCCACGAACCGATGGTGGAACGCGTCCAGTGCAGTAACCAGTCTGCAGGGTGCGACAATGGCGA